>JADHQW010000070.1 GCA_016777705.1 Alphaproteobacteria bacterium
ACCACAATTTTCGTGCTCATTTTTGGGGTCGTATAGGCCATACTCTTCAGGAAAACCCATTTTATTAAAATTAATTTTTGACATTTATATTCCTCTGAACATATTTACATTTTAGTAAATAATTATTTATGACACAAAATTTGAACTATTTAATCCCTTCAAATGGAGGAGCAATTTAATTCATTTATTAACGATTGTAAAACATATCATTAAATGACAGGTATGCATTAAATGCATTCCAAAAGTGATTAACACATTAATTAATAGCTTCTGCTTCTTTTAACATAAAATTTTTAAAAGCATTAATTCTGGCATCATTTCTTAATTCATAGTTAAAACACAATGAAATTGACATTTCAGGACCTTCTAATTGTGATAAAATTTCTTTAAGAGCGATCATTTCAAATTCCATCCAATCAGGTAATGAGGCAATTCCCATTCCTACTTCAGTAGCTTTGGCTATTCCATATATGCTAGAAACTTCAAAAACTGGTTTTCTTGGTCTTTTATTTTCTTTACCTATAGTTAGTAACCAATTTAATCTATGCCTATCTAAAGGTGGTTGTGCATCTTCTCCATAAGAAATTATTTTATGATTATCTAAGTCACTACTTGTCTTAGGGTATCCATTTTTCGAAATATAATCATTGGATGCAAATATTTTGTACCTACAGTTTGCTAACTTAATTTGAATATCATCCTGTGATACACTCGGCGTCATTCTTACCTCCACATCAGAATTAAAGTTAGTAACCCTAGGTTCTGAGTCTCTTAGGCTAAGAGCTACATTAATATCAGGATATAAAGTTTTAAATTTTGACATTCTAGGTGCAACCCACAACGCACCAAAAGCATTTGTTGCAGTTATATTTAATCTACCAGATGGAACATCCATATCTTCTAAAAGTTGATTATGTGTTTTACTAATATCAGATGCCAATATTTCTACAGAAGACGAAAGACGCATACCAGCTTTAGTTAACGAAATTCCATCTGAATTTCTAAAAAATAATTTCACTCCTAACTCATTTTCTAAAGCTTTCATCTGCCTGCTCAAAGCAGATTGACTTACATGTAAAATATAAGATGCTTCAGTAATATTCCTTGTTTGAGCAACGATATTAAATAAACGTAATCTATCCCACTTCATAAAACCACCTCAAAATCATTACGATATTTAAATTAATAGACATCTAAAAGATATCTTTTTTCCTTTTTAAGATTTTTTATATAATCCACAGATACTTCATAGGAACAGTCTAACTGTGATCTGATTATTTTGTGCAACATCGAGTCCACGTCTTTAGCCATTTTATGTGCATCTCCACATACATATAAAAAAGCACCGTTTTCAATCCATTGAAAAAATTCTGATCTTTCATCATACATTTTATCTTGGACATAAATTTTTTCTTTCTGATCTCTTGAAAATGCTAAATTTAACTTTTGTAAAATATTATCTTTTTTCATTAGTTTAATTTGATCGCAATAAAGATAATCATTCATTTGTGTTTGTGCTCCAAAAAAAAGCCAGTTTTTTCCAATGCTTCTATTTGCCTTTCTTTCTTGTAAAAATGACATGAATGGTGCAACGCCAGTTCCAGGACCAATCATTATTATTGGTTTTTTTTGATCTTTTGGAAGTCTAAAAAGTTTATTAGGTATTAAAAAGATTTTAATTTTTGAACCTTTTAAACATTTGTCTGATAAAAAAGTAGAGCATACCCCCCCATAACTGCGTGAATTATTGCTCCACCGCTCTGTAGAAACAGTCAAGTGAATTTGATTAGGATGTACTAATGAACTTGAGGATATTGAATAAGCTCGATGTTGAATAGGTTTCAAAAGACTTAAAAAAACATTTAAATCTATCTTCAAGCTCTTGTCTAAATTCATAAAATCTAGGATGTCTTTTCCATATTTAAATTTCGCTAGTGCTTCTTTATCTTGTCTTAAAATAATATCATTAAGTTTTTTGTGTAGCGTGTTTTCATTAATGAAGTGGATAAGTCTATTTGTAGGAGTTAAAATTTCATAATCATTCTCTAATAAATCAAATAAAGAGCTATCATATCCATCGGGTATAGTTGATGAAGATGCATCAAGCCTAGATATCATAGAATTTATTAATTCATGATTGTTTTTGGGTATCACTCCTAAGCTGTCACCTGGTTCATATTTTATTTTACTATTACCAAGATCAATTTCATAATGTCGTATCTCTCTATTTGATTTCTCACCAGACAAGAGTTGGCACTCATATATTTCTGCTAAATATGGGTTTTTTCTGTTCCAAATCATTATTAAAATAACTCAAAAAAGTACAAAGTTTCATTATATAAATATAATGTAATTATTAATTTTTTATTAGATTATAGCAATATTTAAGTCTAATAATGATTTAAAATATATTTATAGAGTATTGATAGATGTGGGAAATAATTGTAATATTGTCAATGATACAAGGAATTACGGAGTTTCTCCCTATTTCTTCAAGTGCTCACTTGATATTATTCCCCAAGTTTTTTACTAATTTCACAACAAATAGAAGCTTTGATGTTGCTTTACATTTCGGAACTCTTCTAGCAGTTATTATATATTTAAAAAAAGATATTTTAAAGATATTTTTAGAAACTATATCTCCCGACAGAGATAATTATAGGGGTTTCATTGATTTTAAAAATTTAATTATAAGTACCGTACCTATTGTTATTATGGGTTTTTTAGTAAATTTATTTGATATAAATATAATCCGCAACCTTGAAATTATTGGTTGGTCAACCTTGGCTTTTGGAATTTTGTTAGGACTTGCAGATAAAAATCTTAGAGTTAGGAAGTTAATTAACAACTTAAATTTAAAAGATGCATTAATTTTAGGATTAGCTCAAACTTTAGCAATAATTCCTGGAACAAGCCGATCAGGAATTGTTATAACCGCTGGCCTTTTAAGTGGATTTAGTCGTTATGATGCATCTAAATATTCATTATTATTATCAATACCAGTTATCATTGCAGCTACTACTCTTGAAACAATCTCTTTATACAATGAATCAGGTGTTTTTGTTACTAAGCAAATGCTTCTGGGTATTTTAATTAGCTTTATTACAGCTTACTTAACAATCAATTTTTTTATGAAATGGATAAGTGGAGCTTCACTAAAAATTTTTGTCATTTATAGAATAATATTAGGAATAACAATTTTATTATATGCTTACTTTTAATAAATTTTAATTTTTGTATATTTTTGTTAATTCCTTTTTCATGCTTGTGGCTTTTATGTCTAAAGCCTCTAAACCAGGATGCTTTCCATTTAAGATA
The DNA here is from genome assembly GCA_016777705.1 of Alphaproteobacteria bacterium. Classification (GTDB taxonomy): domain Bacteria; phylum Pseudomonadota; class Alphaproteobacteria; order Puniceispirillales; family Marisalimonadaceae; genus Marisalimonas. The sequence continues at coordinate 3,319 of JADHQW010000070.1, forward strand.
TTATCTTTCCTTAAAAGCTTCATCTGATCTACGGTAAATGGTGGTTTAGGTAAAAGTTGGAGAAAAAATGCCGGAAAAATCATAAGGTTAGGACTTAGAGGTATTAACAACCTTTTTATATTTTTGATATCAAGTAATATTTTCAACAATTCTTCAAAAGTATATGCAAATTTTCCACCTATTTCGAAAATATTACCTTTTATATCTTTGTTTGAAATTAATTTAATTATCGCTAAAACAACATCATCAACGAATATAGGCTGAAATCTTGTGTTTTTAGATATTAAAGGTAAGGCAGGAGAAATTGATGACATTTTAGAGAATTGACCAAAAAAATTATCACCTTTTCCAAATAATAAAGAAGGCCTTAATATTTTAGCCTTTGGAAAATTTTCTAATAACCTTTTATCACCAATAGCCTTACTTCTTGAGTATTTGCTATCTGAAAACTCTGAAACACCCAAAGCTGAAACATGAACAAGTGTTTCAATGTTATTTTTTGAACATAATTCACCTAAAATAGAAGGAAGGTCAGAGTGGACCCGATCGAAGTCTCCATTCCTATTTTCATAAAGAATACCACATAAGTTAATAACGCTATTTACTTCTTTCAAAATTTTTTCAATAATTGTTGAATCAGTCCCTTTCCAATCAAATATCTTTATATTTGGATTAGGTTCATATTTCTGGAGATCATTACGTGCCCGCCTGTTACGAACTAGTAAATAGATTTGTAAGTTATCATTTAACAATGAGGAAATTAATTTATTTCCTAGAAAACCCGTACCTCCAAGTATGAGTATTTTTTTGTTTTTAATTGAACGCATTGATCTTACCTTCATGAATTGTTTCAAGTATAAAAATATATAGGTGATTTGTTAGCATAATATGATATTATAACTTTTATATTTTTTTTAAAGTGTTGCTATATAATAAATGACTTATTTTCTATATCAAAATGACATTCCGTCAGACATAAGCTTTGGCAATGTTATAGCTATAGATACTGAAACAATGGGACTAAACTTACAAAGAGACCGCCTTTGTTTGGTTCAGTTGTCAAGTGGAGATGGAAATGCTCATCTTATACAAATCACAACAGAGGCCATTAAAAAAAAAGAAAGTTTTTCAAATTTAAAAAAAATATTTAGAGATAATAAATCAACTAAATTATTTCATTTTGCTAGATTTGATATTGCTGCTATTGAAAAAAATATATGCGAAGTAAATGGTTCAATATATTGCACTAAAATAGCTTCAAAGCTAACAAGGACTTTTGGTGCAAAACATGGCTTAGCTGATTTATGTAGAGATTTACTTGGATTTGAATTAGATAAACAAAATCAGACCTCTGATTGGGGAGCTAAAACGTTAAATCCATCACAGTTAAAATATGCTGCCTCCGATGTTTTATATCTTCACCAAATTAAGAAAAAGTTAGATTTACTTCTCCAACGTGAAAATAGAGAAGATTTAGCTAAGTTTTGTTTTGATTTTTTAAAAACAAGATCAAAATTAGATTTAACTGGTTTTGACAATTTAGATATTTTTTCACATTAATTATTTATTATTTTAGAGAAGTTTTTAGAGAAAATGCTTAAATTAATTAATAAGAAATTTATCTTTGCTTCATTAATCATAACTTTAGTTTTAATTTTTATAATTAATATTTTTATAAGTGAAGTTTATAAAAACAATAATAATACTATAATTAAAACAAAAAAAGAAGACTTAAAAAAAATTAGTGGAGTACGAATTCACCAAAAGAATACAAGAGGTGAAAAATTTTTAATAGTAGCTGAAACTCTCCAAGAGAGTAAAACTGAATCTAATAAAGTTATTTTAGAAAACTCTTTAACTACAATTGATAAAAATGGTATTTTAACAAAAATTGTTGCAGGTCATGCTATAGTATCAAATAACTATGAAAACTTTGATTTTTCAAATAAAGTAAGAATCATAAAAAAGGCAAGAAATTTTGTTTTAGAAACAAAAACCTTAGTTGGAACCTTGAAAAAAGGTAATTTTTCTACAGTTGACAAAGTTAAAATTATTTCAGGAAATACCAAAATTAACGGAAACGGTTTAGATTTAAGAAAGAACGGGGAATATATTAAAATTAAAGGAAAAGCAGTTTTGACAATGCTTTTATCAAGAAAAAATGAAACCTAAAAAAATTTATCTTTTAATATTTTATTTAATATTCTCTTTGTGCCCATATCTTGCCTTATCAAAAGAGGATCAAAAAGAAAAATTATCTAAACTTACAGTAGAGGCAGATGAATCCCTCGAATGGTTTGAGAAAGAAAAGTATTACTTAGCAAAAGGGAACGTAATATTAAGAAAAGATGGCCTAATACTAAAAGCAAATTTAGTTAAAGCTTTATATATAGAAGAAAATGGCGAAAATAAATTAACAAAAATAACTGCTAAAACAAATGTTATTTTAACAAAAGGTAAAGCTAAAGCAACAGGGCAATTTATGACATATGATCTAAATTCTAAAATTGCATTGATAACTGGGCCATTTCAAACTTTTTCATCTCCATCAGGACATATTCAATCTTCAAAAATGATTAAATTTAATGATTTAAATAAAAAAGCTGAAGCAAGCGGGAATGTCAAAATCACTTTACCAAATAAAACAACAATTTTTGGAGAAAACGTTAAAGCAGACTTTACAGGTAAAGAACAAACTTTAAAAAAGGCTACCGCCAAGGGAAATGTGGTTGTTGAAAATGTAAAAAAAGGACAAAAATCAAAAGCTGATTTAGGAGTTTATAACTCTTCGGATGAAATCATAAAACTTACGGGAAACGTTGTTATAATTAATAAAAAATCAACTATTAGAGGTTCTAAGGGAATAACAAACCTTAAATCTGGCATAAGCAACATAATTGGAAATCGAAAAAAAGGACAACGTGTAAAGGGAGTATTTTCACCCACTAAAAATAAAGTTAAGGGAGATTAAACTGAGTACATTAAAAGAAGAATTAGAAAGATTGAAGGCTAACTCATCAAGTAACATTTCCAACAGAAACACTAATATTTTCCCTGATGAACGTCAAATACAATTAAAAGATGGATTATTAATTGATTCTATTTCAAAAACTTATGATAAAAAGGCTGTGGTTAATCAAGTTTCTATGAAACTTGAAAAAGGAGAAGCTGTAGGACTCCTTGGCCCTAATGGAGCGGGTAAAACTACCTGTTTTTATATGATAGCAGGTTTAATAGATTGTGATAAAGGAGACATTTTACTTAACAAATCTAGTATAAGTCACTTGCCGATGCATATCCGTGCAAGAAAGGGGATTGGATACCTACCACAAGAATCATCTATATTCAAAGGCTTAACTGTTGAGGAAAACATATTATCTATTTTAGAAATTTTGAATATTACAACGAATGAAAAATATGAAATATTAGAGGACCTAATGGCAGAGTTTAATATTAATCATATAAGAAACTCATATGGTGCAACCTTATCTGGTGGAGAAAGAAGACGTGTTGAAATTGCAAGAGCCTTGGCAACGAATCCTAGTTATATTTTGCTAGATGAACCACTTGCTGGCATAGACCCCATTGCAGTCAATGATGTTAAAAATTTAATTAATAAATTGAAATCAAAAAATATAGGAGTCTTAATTACAGATCATAATGTGAGAGAAACATTGGATATAGTAGATAGAGCTTACATACTATTTAATGGATCACTGATAATGACAGGTACTCCAAGCCAAGTAAAAGCTGATAGAAGAGTTAGAGATGTTTATCTTGGAAATAGTTTTTTTTAGTCTCAAATTTTATTAAATATGTTCTTGACTGATTTGTTTGATGGTATTATCAACACTCACTAATTTAATTTTGGTAAGTTTTTTATAGGATATAGAAATGAATATTAATGATATCTTGTCAGAGGAATCAATTTTAGTTGATTTTAATGCTTCAAGTAAAAAACATGTCCTTGACGCCTTGAGCAAATTAGCTGAAAGAGAAATTAAAGTTAGCCACAAAACAATATTAGATAACTTAATCAAAAGAGAAAAGCTTGGTTCAACAGCTGTTGGAAATGGGATAGCCATTCCCCACACCACTGAAAGTTCACTAGATAAACCAAAAGGTTTTTTAGCTATTTTGTCGAGTGGTCTTGATTTCAATGCAAATGACGATCAGCCGGTAGATATCATTTTTTTACTTTTAGCACCCTCTAATAATGGTTCGAAACATCTGCAAGCACTTGCCCTTGTATCGAGATTGCTAAAAAAAGGCGAGCTCATTACTAAGTTAAGAGGGTGCAAGACTAGTCAAAGTGCAATAGCTGTAATTTCACAAACCATTCAAGATGAAGCTGCTTAAATCATTATTTATTAACCTGATTTAATATTGGCTTTTTATCTATAAAATTTAATATAGATTTGATTGCTTCTTCAGCTATGTCGTTAAAGCATTCATCTGTCCAACATAATGCATGTGGAGTAATCACAACATTACTAAAAGACAAAAGCTTACTATCTAATGATATAGGTTCTGTATTTGTAACATCTAAACCTGCTCCAGAAATTACTTTATTCTCTAATGCCTTTTCTAAATGCCTCTCATTGATAACTGGACCTCTTGAAAGATTAAAAATATAAGCACTTTCCTTCATACTTGATAAAAATGTTTCGTTTATCATTCCTTTAGTGCTTTCATCAAGATTACAGAGAATCACAATAAAATCACACTTTGATGATAATTGATGTAAATCTGATTTTACAGCACCTTTTTCATGAATTTGCTGTTCCGACAAAAAAGGATCGTAAGCCAAAATATTTTTAAAAAAAGGCTTCGAAAGCTTTATTGTTTCTGTACCTATGCTTCCGGCTCCAATAATACCCAGAGTTTTTTTTGAGAGGCCGACTCCCATATTGTTGGTTCTTTCATTCCAATTTCCTTCTCGAACCAGTTTATCTTTAATTATCAATTTACTTGCCACAGCAAATATCATTGTTAAAGCAGCAACCGCCACAGGTCTTCTAACGGCGTTAGGCGTATTAGTTACAATTATACCTTTTTCTTTCATAGCGGCTATGTCAACAGAATCAAAGCCTACACCAAAACGAGAAATTATTTTGAGTTTACAGTCATTTTTTGAGACAGTCTCAGAATTGGCTTTTGGAAGATTAAGAAGTATAGCGTCAAATTGTGATGCCATTTTAGATGAAATTTCTTTAATAGATTTATCCATCCAAGAAATTTCAATATCTTTTCTAACTTTCAATAGTTCTAGAGGAGCATCTCCAAAACAGGGTTTATTTTCGCTGTTAAGCAAATCACCAGAAATTCCAACTTTGAACATTTTAGATTCTCCATAAGGCTTTAATTTTTAGTTTAAAAAATTCGATATTCCATCACCTAAAAGTTTCATTTCCGTTCCTACTGCAATTATATTAAAACCAAGATTAGAATATATTTCAATTTCAGACTTATTATTCACCATTATACCAAGACTTTTATTATTCGATTTTGCTGCAGATACAATTCTATTTATAGCATCTAAATAAATTGGAGACTTGAAATCTCCTGGTATTCCTAGAAAGTTTGTTAAATCAAAATGACCAACCCATAAACAATCAACACCATCAATTGAAGCTATGTCTTCTACATTTTTTAAACCTGACCTATTTTCAATTTGGATAATATTTATGAGTTTTTTATTAGCTTCTTGCATGTAAGACAATGGATTTTTATTCACATAATTATCATGGGCAAAACCAAATCCAGCTCCTCTCACACCTAAAGGTGGATATTTAGAAGATTGAACTATGGTTTTTGCTTCTTCAGCACTATTAACCATAGGGGTCATTATACCAGCCGCTCCAAGGTCTAGAGCTCTAGCTATATAGTTATAACTTAATTCTGGTATTCTTATAAAAGGATGAATCTTATTCGCGTTACTTATAGCCGCCAAATTTTTAAATTGCTCTAAGGAAAGTCCACCATGTTCCATATCAAATATAATAAAATCACATCCAGCATTTTTTAATATTAGAGGAATACCTGGGCTAAAAAATTCAAATATCATTGCACCACGTATTTGATCTGAATTTATAAATCTATTTTTTAAGTCCACAGCACTCTCGAAAACACCAAGCAAAGTAATATTATATAATATAAACTTTAACTAAGGAAAGTAAATTCATACATCTAATAACCTAAAGTTCTATCTACCGTGTTTGGTGGAACAATATTATTATCAATACATTTGATGGCGTTAGCTATTTGTTTAGCAGCAGTATCTGGATTAGTTTCAGCAGCAACATGAGGCCATAACCTAATATTGTCTTGTTTCCAAAAAGGATGGTTTTTAG
>JADHQW010000071.1 GCA_016777705.1 Alphaproteobacteria bacterium
ATCTAAGAAAATTAAAGTAGGAAATATTTCTGTTGGAGGTGACGCACCTATTAGTGTTCAAACTATGACTAACACACCTACAACTGATATTGACTTAACATTAGATCAAATAGAAAAATGTGTAGAAGCTGGAGCGGATATTATAAGAGTTTCCTGTCCTGACAAAGACTCCACCACTGCTCTCAAGCAATTAGTACGATTGTCTCCAATTCCTATTGTAGCTGATATTCATTTTCATTACTTAAGGGCTATTGAAGCAGCAGATGCTGGCGCGGCATGTCTTAGAATTAACCCAGGTAATATTGGTCAAGCCGATAAAATTAAAGAAGTTATTTCTGCTGCTAAACAAAATCAATCTTCTATAAGAATAGGGGTAAACGCGGGGTCTTTGGAAAAAAATATTTTAGATAAATATGGTGAACCAACTCCAGAAGCTTTAGTAGATTCTGCATTAGCACATATTCAAATATTAAAAGAACATGACTTTCAAGATTATAAAGTAAGTGTAAAGGCCTCTGATGTTTTTTTAGCTGTAGCTGCTTACACTCAATTAGCAGATATAGATGATTGTCCCTTGCATATTGGAATAACAGAAGCAGGAAGTTTAAGAGCTGGAACCGTAAAATCATCTATAGGACTTGGCAATTTATTATGGTCTGGAATAGGAGATACCATAAGAGTTTCATTGTCAGCTGATCCTGCTGAGGAAGTTAGAGTTGCCTACGAATTGTTAAAGTCCCTTGGGTTAAGAAGAAGAGGAGTGACGGTTATATCATGTCCATCATGTGCTAGGCAGCAATTTGACGTAATCAAAACCGTACAAGAGGTTGAAGAAAGGCTTCAGCATATTACTGATCCTATTACAGTGTCTATTATTGGATGCATAGTAAATGGTCCTGGAGAAGCAAAGGAGACGGATATAGGTTTAACAGGAGGTGGAAAAGGAAATCATCAAATTTATGTAAATGGTATAACGGACCATATTATCAGGAATGAAAATGTTGCTGATTATGTAGTTAACTTTGTACTTCAGAAAATATCTGAAAAAGTATAATCGTATATAATTTTTTTAATCTCATAGGCTTATAATGGAAAAACTTAGAACAGTTAGAGGTGTGCATGATTTATTACCCGATATATTGCATAAACAGAATTTAGTAATTAACGAAGGGTTGAAAATATCTGAAAAATATTGTTATCAGCAAATAGAAACACCTATTTTTGAATTTGCAGAGGTTTTCACTAAACCTCTTGGTAAAACAAGTGATATTGTTACTAAAGAAAATTATATTTTCAAAGATAGAAGCGAAGATGAATTGATGTTAAGACCTGAAGGCACATCAGGAGTTGTGAGGGCATTCTTAAACGCAGGTTTAACGCAAGATATTCCAAAGCGTTATTCATACTATGGGCCTATGTTTAGGTACGAAAGGCCTCAAAAAGGCAGATTAAGGCAATTTAAACAGTTTGGTATAGAGTGTATAGGTATTAATAATTCTATGGCAGATGTTGAGGTTATCTCATTAGGCCATGCTTTTTTAGAGAAATTAAACATCTTAGACAAAATAAATTTAAAGATAAATACGTTAGGTGATAGTGAGACCAGGTTAAAATATAGAAAGGCTTTAGTCGATTATTTAAATGATTATAAATCTGAATTATCAAATGAAAGCATTAAAAGGTTATCAGAAAATCCATTAAGAATTTTAGATTCTAAAAATGAGACAGATAAAAAAATTCTAATAAATGCACCAAATATAATAGATTATTTAAATGAAGTCTCCCAAGAAAGATTTGAAAAAGTATGCTCAGGTCTGAGTGCTCTAAAAATAAAATATCAAATTGATAAAAATCTTGTAAGAGGTTTAGATTATTATTGCCATACTGCTTTTGAATTTATTACTAGTGATTTAGGATCTCAAGGCACTGTTCTAGCAGGCGGTAGATACGATGGTTTGGCTAAAATGTTAGGAGGCGTTGATACTGCTGGTGTTGGTTGGGCTGCAGGTGTAGACAGGCTGTCTCTAATGATTAATGAAGAGTTTGCAAATAAACCTGACTTAGTATTAATGGCTGTATCTGAAAATTTAGAACCGTTATTAATGCCAATAATGAAAAAATTAGTGGATAAAGGTTTAAAGGTAGAAATCCTTATTACAGGAAACATGTCAAAAAAATTTAAAAGAGCAAATAAAGTCGATGCCTCATACGCAATAATCTTAGGTGAAGAAGAATTGTCTAAAAATATTATTAAATTAAAAAATTTAATAATAGGTTCTGAGAGACTTATAACCCTAGATGAAGCAATAAAAGTTATAAAAAATCTATAAAAGTGTTTTTGGAGAGAAATTTGAGCTTACAGAATAATATAGATAAAATTTTTCAACGGGAAGAAACAATTGAAAAATTACTTGTCAATCCCTCGGAGTTGAAACCTTTGGAGTTAGCAGAACTTTCAAAAGAATTATCTGATATAAAACACATCACTGAATTAGCTAAAAACAAATATCTGTTAGATAAAGAATTGTCTGACCTTAGTGAATTACTAGATGATAAAGAGACTGATAATGAAATTAGAAGTATAGCTGTTAATGAAATCAATGCTCTTAAAGAAAAGGTTACTAACCTTGAAAAAAATATTCAATTTTCTTTATTGCCCAAAGATAAAGATGACGTCAGAAACGTAATTATTGAAGTTAGAGCTGGTACCGGAGGTGATGAAGCAGGTTTATTTGCTGCAGATTTATTTGCAATGTATGATAAATTATCAATAAAACATAAATGGAAATTTGAAGTAATGGAAGTTTCAGAAACCAGTGTTGGTGGTTACAAAGAAGCTCAAGCAAATATTATAGGTAAAGATGTTTTTGGAAGGCTTAAGTTTGAGTCAGGCGTTCATAGGGTTCAGAGAGTCCCAGAAACGGAAACTAGCGGACGAATCCATACCTCAGCCGCAACTGTAGCTGTTTTGCCTGAGGCAGAAGATTTAGAAATTATTATTGAGGATAAAGATTTAAGAATTGATGTCTTTAGATCAAGTGGACCTGGTGGACAGTCGGTTAACACTACAGATTCAGCTGTAAGAATTACACACCTACCTTCAGGTATAGTTGTTAGTCAACAAGATGAAAAGTCACAACATAAAAACAGGGCTAAAGCAATGAAAATACTTCAATCACGTTTATACGAAGCTGGAAGGCAAAAACAACAAGATGAAAGATCGTCTTCGAGAAAAGGTCAAGTTGGCTCTGGAGATAGATCAGAAAGAATAAGAACGTATAACTTTCCACAAGGAAGGGTAACAGACCATAGAATTAACTTAACATTACACAAGTTAGATAAGGTTCTCCAGGGAGAAGCATTAGACGAATTGATAGACGCATTGATAGTTGAAGATAGAATGTTAAAGTTAGAGATCAATGGATAATAAACAAAAATCAATTGATGTTTATAGTATAATAAAACCTGAAATTGAAAAATTAATAAACTGTGGGTCTACAACACCAATTTTGGATAGTAGAATACTTCTTGCTCATACTTTGTCTTATGCTAGGTCAGTTTATACTCATGAAAATATAAATATATCGAAAAATCAAATCAATAAATTTCAAAATCTTATTTCAGAAAGGGCAAAAGGTAAGCCGGTCTCAAGAATTATAAATAAAAAAAATTTTTGGAAAAAAGAATTCCAAATCAACAAAGAGACCTTAGACCCAAGACCAGACTCTGAGGTTATTATAGAATACTTTTTTAAGTATTATGAGGATAAATTTAAAGAGCTAAAAATTCTTGATTTAGGTTCTGGTTCTGGTTGTTTAGGGCTGTCACTTTTAGACGAATATCAAAATTCTAAAGTGAGTTTTTTAGATGTATCTAAAAAATCTTTAAAAGCTGTAAAGTTGAATTCTTTAAAATTTAAAATGTATGAAAGAACTAAGCTTATTAGTTTAGACTGGAGTTCACCTGATTGGGATAGAGATTTATTGGATTTCGAAAAAAATATTAAGTTTGATGCAATTGTAACGAACCCACCTTATATACCGTCTGCTGAAATTGAACTATTACAAAAAGAGGTAAAATATTATGATCCTTTGATTGCGTTGGATGGGGGTAAAGATGGACTAGATGCTTATAGGTTAATTTTTAGTAAATTATTTAAATTGTTAAAACCAAATGGAAAAATTTTTGTTGAGATAGGAAAAAATCAAGAAAAATTTATTTCAACAATCGGTTTGAATAATGGCTTGTTAACAATAGATTATGGACGAGATTTACAAGGAATTATTAGATTAATTGTGTTTACAATTAAATAATTTTTTTTCTTCTTGGCTAAACATTAAAAAGTTTATATAAAACATAAATAAGTTAAATCTTATTTTTATTAATGATACATTAGATACATTAATCGAGTATATCAATTTAAGATAGTACTCTTAAAAAACTTTTAAAATTTTATATTTAAATATAACACTATTATTCAATTATTAGGACAAATATGAGACAACAAAATAATGGGCGTCGCCGTCAAAATCGAGGATCAAGTCGTCGAAGTTATGGTGCTGGTAATAACAATGGAAACATAAACAAAAATACTGTCATAGATAGTTCTGGACCTGATGGAAGACAAAGAGGTTCAGTTTCTCAATTAAGCGAAAAATATACTAGCCTAGCCTCAGATGCTGCTGCATCTGATGACCGTATTTTAGAAGAGTCTTACTTACAATTTGCTGATCATTATTATAGAATAAACCAAGAGATTGAAATTAATAATGAAGCAAAAGAAACAAAGCTGAATCCAGAAAAAAATAATAATGAAAATAGTAATTCTGAAATAGAAGTTGAAAACAAAGACAAAAACAATAATAAAAAACCTCCTCGACGTAAAAGAGGGTACCAGATTAGAGAAACTGAACTGTTAGCTCAAGAAGATGAGAATACTAAAATAATAAAAGAAAAAGAGAATTCTGAAAAACATTCAAACGTTGACAACATATAGTCTTCCAAAAAATTATTAAGTTTAGGAAAAAATAAAAAATCAGATATTGAAATACATAATATTAATTCAACTTCTATAACATAAACTTAAAAAATATATGAAACCTTTTAAACATTGTAATTCTAGCAATTGGTAACCATATAAATCCATATTTACACAAAAACGGGTTCAAGAAATAGAAAGTTTATTAAAACAATTTTCTGATAGATCAAAAGTCACACTCAAATTAGCACATGAACTTTCTCTTGGTGCAGGTGTTAATTTAATTTCTGATCATGTATTATTTATAATTATAGATAAATCTGAAAAATATATTGAGAAAATTCTAAATAATCTTGGTGCTGACGTAACTAATTTACAAAAACAATTGAGCTTGAGTTTGTCGTTATTAAAAAAATCTCAACAAGAAAATAAAATTGATAAAAGCATTACAAAATTAATCGACGTAGCTAGACATTTAATTATTAAAAATGGTGATAAAGTTATTACTCAAGAAATATTATTGCTATCATTAACTTGTGTTAATAATCCAGGGCAAAAACTTCTACTCAATGAAGGCGTAGACTTTAACAAATTACAAGATGAGATTAACAGATTTAGGAAAGGCAAAAAAGCAATGAATGAAACAGCTGAATCCGGCTTTGACACACTTAATCGATTCGCAACTAATCTTACTGCTAACGCTCTTAAGGGTTTGTTAGATCCTGTTATTGGCAGAGACGAGGAAATCCGACGTGTAATTCAAGTTTTGTCCAGAAGAACTAAAAATAACCCAGTGTTAATAGGTGAACCTGGTGTTGGTAAGACGGCGATTTTAGAAGGTTTAGCAATAAGAATAGCCCAGGACGATGTTCCAGAAAAATTAAAGGATAAAGAAATTTTTTCTTTGGATTTAGCAAGTATTTTAGCAGGAGCTAAATTTAGAGGTGACTTTGAAGAAAGATTGAAATCTTTACTAAATGAAGTTGAAAAGAAAAGAGACAAAATAGTACTTTTTATAGACGAGCTTCACTCACTTGTTGGTGCTGGGGGAGCGGATGGCTCTCTAGACGCATCTAATATATTTAAGCCTGCACTAGCAAGAGGTGAATTACACTGTGTTGGAGCAACTACCTTTGAGGAATATAGAAAATATATTGAAAAGGACAAAGCATTGGCAAGAAGGTTCCAACAAGTATACATAAACGAGCCAGATATTGAGAATAGTATATCAATGATGAGGGGACTTAAGGAAAAATATGAATTATTTCATGGAATAACAATTTCTGACAAGGCTTTATTAGCTTCTGTACATTTATCATCGAGATATATAAATGACAGGTTTTTACCTGACAAAGCAATTGATTTGATAGATGAAGCAGCGAGCCGAAAAAGAATTGAGATAGACTCAAAACCAGATGCTTTAGATGAAACAGATAGAAGAATAATTCAATTAAAAATTGAAAGAAAAGTTTTAAAAAAAGAAAAAGATCAATCTTCCCATGATAGGTTAGATAAGGTTGAAGATGAATTAAAAGAACTTCAATTAATATCAGAAAAAGAAACCAAGAATTGGAAATTAAGCAAGAAATTAATTGAAGATGAACAACAAAGAAAAGTTGATTTAGAAAATGCAAGGAATGAGCTTGATATTGTCAAGAGAGACGGTGATTGGGAAAGAGCAGGAGAAATTTCATATCAAGTAATACCAAACTTAGAAAGAAAAATAACAGAAAACGAAACTAATGCTGACCAAATAAACACAATTGTTTCAGAACAAGACGTAGCAACAGTTGTTTCAAAGTGGACGGGCATACCTTTAGAAAAAATGATGGAATTTGAAAGAATTAAACTAATTAACATTAAAGATGAATTAAAAAAATCAATAATTGGTCAGGATATTGTAATTGATGCTATTTCAAAAACTATTATTCGATCAAGAGCAGGCTTAAGTGATCCTACGAGCCCACTTGGTTCATTCATATTCCTTGGCTCTACAGGAGTAGGCAAAACTGAAACTGCTAAAGCTTTAGCGAAATTTTTATTTAATGATAGTGAATCTCTAATTAGAATAGATATGTCTGAATATATGGAAAAACATTCAATCTCCAGGTTGATTGGCGCACCTCCTGGATATGTTGGTTATGACGAAGGAGGGGTATTAACAGAAGCTGTTATAAGAAGGCCATATAGAGTAATACTTTTCGATGAAATAGAAAAAGCACATTTAGACGTTTTAAATTTATTATTACAAGTTATGGATGACGGCCGCTTAACTGATAGTCATGGAAAAACCGTCGATTTTACAAATACTATAATAATAATGACAAGTAATATGGGCTCAGAATATTTTGAAAGTAACTTAAATTTTAGTGAAAAAAATGAAAAAACCAAATCTGTTATTAATAAAGTTATGAACGTAGTTAAATCTAAATTAAGTCCTGAATTTATAAATAGATTAGATGAAATTTTATTTTTTTCTAAATTAGGAAAATCCCATGTTGCTGACATTGTAGAAATCCAATTAAACTCTCTTAAAAATAGACTTTTGTTAAATAATTACTCCATTGTGTGGGATGATAAAGTTTGTGATACAATAGCATTAAAAAGTTATAATCCTGAATATGGAGCAAGGCCTATTAAGAGAGAAATTAGGGATGTAGTTGAAGATAAAATAAGTGAATTGATTATCAATAACAATATTAAAGAAGGAAGCGTTATAATGATTGAGGTTGTTGATAATAATATTGAAGTAAATCTAGTTTAAATAAATCAATTTAACTTCTTCTTTTGTAAACTAACTTCAGCATTACTTGCAAGCTTTTCATTTTCATAAGTTTTTTCAAGTGCAAGCTTTTGTGTCATAATATTTTGAACATGATTTTTAAAAGTTTCAATCATATTAGGCTGTATATTTTTACCTGTGGGTAATTTAATTTTCATAGGATTAACTTGTTTATTGTTGCGCAGAACCTCGTAATGCAAATGTGGTCCAGTTGATCTGCCAGTAGAGCCAACATAACCAATGGTTTTACCTTGCTGTACTCTTTTTCCAACTTTTATATTTCTATGAAATCCTGATAAGTGAGCGTAAGCAGTCTTATATGTACCTGTATGACGTATTTTAATATATTTACCATATGACCCATTCCAGCCTGCTTTTTCAACAATTCCATCTCCAGCTGCAAAAATAGGTGTTCCTGATGGTGCCGCGAAATCTAAACCTCTATGCATTTTTGTATATCCCAAGACTGGATGTCTCCTTACTCCATATCTACTGGACAAGCGTGCTCCATTAATAGGGGTTTTCATTATTGTTCTTTTTGATGATTTTCCGTCTTTATCATAATATTGTGGTAGGCCATACTTGTCATTATAATTGTAATAACTTAGTTTTTTGCCAGATAATGTAATGCTTACATATGTTATTGGCTTAGTTTTTATAGTTTTGTTTTTTAATATGTCAATTTCTTTGGTATATAATACCTCAAAAGTGTCTCCTTGACGAATTTCTCTTTGAAAATCAACCGAAAAACCTAAAAGACTTACCATGTCAAGTAAGGTACTTTCCGGCATTCCAGACTTTATAGCAGAGTTATATAAGCTTGAGTGGATAACACCTTTTACAAGAGTTTTTGTTAATTTAGTAGGTCTTAAAAAAACTTGTGATACAAAGTTACTTTTAAGATCTTGCCATACAAAAATATCATAGGTTTTGGAATAGCTTAATTTTAAACCTCCCCCAATAAGCTTTGATGGATTTGAATAATTTATAATCATATTAGCTGGAAGGGTGCTAAGTATTTTCTTTCCATTCTTAAGCTTATATATAGAGTTTATAATTTCGTTAACATTTTTAGTTTTAAAGTTTATTCTATGCAAAGCAGAGCTGAGTGTTTCATTAACTTTCAAATTTGTTTTTTTTACATTCACAATTGGCATTGCTCCAATTTTTTGGACTGTATTTAAAACCGTATCAGCTGATTCTTCAATCTTGTTAAGATCAAGAGGTTTTTTAGTAGGAATTTCAACTTGAGTAATTTGTTGAGACGATGATAAAGCAGTATCGGTGTTGAAGAAAACATAAAGCGGGAAACATAAAACTAAAGTAACAACAATATTGTATAAACACTTAATTTTAAATAGTTTTTTCATGATGAATTGGATATTGCCGTTATAATATTTAAATGTCAAGTCAACAATTTTGCAGTATAAATGAATAAAAATAACTAACATTAAATATTAATTAAAAAAAAAATTTTTTTTTTAGTAAAAAATGACTTTTAAGTTTGACACAATCATAGATGGTGAGTATAACGCCAATTCGATTTGTAACTGAATCGTTTTACTCATTTTTGAGTATCTGTTTGAAAATGTTAATATTAAGAAGAGATTCATAGACGGTGGTCTTATATTTTATACATAAATATATGGTTGTCTATTGAATCGCGCAATTTACCATAATAATGAATAACAAATTAATTAATTTGTTTGTCAGTAACTTGAGTGTGAAGGTAAGATAACCTTTTCGGTAGAATTATTTATAATTCTTACCCATCAAACCTAAGAGTTTGATCCTGGCTCAGAATGAACGCTGGCGGCATGCCTAACACATGCAAGTCGAACGAGATCTTCGGATCTAGTGGCGCACGGGTGAGTAACGCGTGGGAACCTACCTTTTAGTACGGGA
>JADHQW010000072.1 GCA_016777705.1 Alphaproteobacteria bacterium
ATAAAAATTTAATAGTTTATATATATGGCTGGGGCGGTAGGATTCGAACCTACGGTACACGAGATCAAAACCCGATGCCTTACCACTTGGCTACACCCCAATTGATTATTGAATTACATTATTTAAACTATATTTTCAAGTGTTTTAGAGGTTCTTATTCTGTTCATGTTATAATTTTTTTTTTGTCCATACCAAATAAAGTAATTAGGATTATCCTGTTTCTTAAAAAATTCTAAAAATTTTATGATTTCATTAATGTTTTTAAAAATTCCAAAACATGTTGAGCCACTTCCTGTCATTCCATAAGCTGTTATAGTCTTCGATTTCTGTAAATGTGACAACACAGATGAAATCTGAGGAGCCAAGTCAATTGCTGATGATAAAAGAGAATTATTTATATTAATATTTCCAAAACGTGCGTCAGGAATGTTACTCTCATTTGAGTTGGAAGCATCATACTGCTGAAACACTTCTCTAGTTGATAAACTTATGTTTGGATTAATTAACAAAAAATAATAATTATTCATTATTTTTGTCCTTGTTATTTTATTACCATATCCTCCAAGTCTTAAATCTTTGCTATGTAGGCATGCTGGAACATCTGACCCTAAATCTATTCCTATTTTATAAAGTGTTGATACGTCAATTTTTTTTATATTATGTTCTTTATTGTATAAGTTTCTTAATAATATTAAAGTGGAAGCAGCATCTGCAGATCCTCCGCCTAATCCAGCTCCAATAGGTATTTTTTTATCTAAGTAAACTTCAAATTTTATATTCCATTTAGTTAATATTCTAAATTGGTTTATAGCTTTAAAAATTAAATTATCGTTAGGGTCAATGTTGAAATTATTAGGTGTTTTACTTTGATTAAATAAATCTTTGTTACTTTTTTTAATGTATATTTTATCAGTTAACTCTAAAAAACATATATCGCTTTCTAATAAATGATATCCATTTTTATTATTTCCTTTAATAAACAAATTTAGGTTAAGTTTTGCAGGAGCAATTATTGAATAATATTTATTCATGTTTATTTAACTTATCTTTTATTGAATTAATTACAGTAATATTATTTTCATATTTCAATGCTTTTTTCCATTCATAAACTGCTTCTTTCGTTCTACCTAACTTCAAATAACAATCACCAAGGTGGTCCATAACTTCAGAGCTTCTTGGTAAAATCATAATTGATTTTTCAAGATAAAAAACGGAAGACATATAGTTCTCTCTTTTAAATTCTACCCAACCAAGAGTATCAAGAAAAAAACCATTATTAGGATCTAAAGATAAAGCTTTTTTAATATGATTGAGGGCCAAATCTAATTCTTCATCCCTTAGAGCTAAACTATAAGCAAAGTAGTTTAAAGTATACGTTTCTTCAGGGTCTGTTTTTAAAATCTTTATTAATAATTCTTTTGCCTTATGCCAATCTCCCATTTTATCTAAACTAGAGGCATATAAAAATAATAGACGATTATTTTCGCCATGATTTTCAATTATTTTCTTATATATTTGTATGGCTTCATAAAAATTACTTTTAGATTTAAAGTAATCTGCCATTTGCAACATAATAAATTTATTATTTGGCCATTTATCTTTAATTTTAAATAAATGTTTTTTATGTTCAGCATTTAGTTTTGATGATTTAAGTATTGATAGCTTTTTTAGATTACTGGGCAAATAAAAAAAAGATTCTGAAGAAATTGAATTAAGTTTTTTTAGAGCTATTTCTTTTGATTTTTGATCATAATATATTTCAGCAAGTGAGTATTTAGCAATATCCATGTTTGGATATAAGTAAAGAGCGAGTTCTAATAAAATTTTTAGATGAGAATATGAATATTCTTGTAAATTATTTACTTTGACATTGTTATAAATTTTGGAGGCCAAAATAATATTCAAATCTGGTACTTCACTGAAAATATTTTTAGTTTTAGAAATATTTTTTATTAAAAGTTTTTTATCAAATTGATTAGGCAGATTTTTTTGAATAATAGTTTTAAATTTATCAATGTCATTAACTCTAAAATAATATCCAGCCAACAGCAGTAAATCGTTATTATTTAAATTTTTAAGATTTATGTTTTCATCTACAATTTTCTTTAATTTTTTTGATGCATAAAAGTTTTCTAAAATCAACAATTTATAAATAGAAATATCTTTAGATATATAATCAAAATTTAAATCTTTTTTTTCTTTTAGATGAAGTAACCAATAATTAATTAAAGGGACAACATCATGTAAATTCAAAAATTTTTTTATTTTTTTTGCAACAAGCAAACTTTGCTCTAATTCATAGTTTTTCAAAGTAAGGGCAAATTTTGGTAGTTCATACACAGGCCCATTTTTATTATTAATATTTAGTGAATTAGAAATATTATATGCTTGTTTAAAATTACCACTTATTAAATTTGAAATAAATTTAAGTTTTAAGAGTTCTAAATCTTTAATATTTGAGTTAAGTGTTTTAGCTGCTGTATAAGCGTCACCTTTAGAAATAGAATAATTAGCTGATAGATAAAGAGCGTTTATTGAAGGACTTTTTTTATTCGTAACCTCAATGTCTGAAAATTTGGAAATATTAGAATTCATAGTACAACCATAAAAACTTATGGTAAGAAATATAATTATAAATTTAATCATAAAATTAACCAAATTAAAAAATATAGCTTTAATAAAAAATCAATACAAACTAATTTAATGAGTATATTAAATGTTAAAATTTACAGGAAAGTTTTAATTGAAACAATTAGAAATTAAAAATCATGAAGAAATACTAAGTATATTAATGTTTTATCAAAACATAGGTGTTAATTTATCAATTTCACAAAATGCGCAAATACAAAAAAATAAATCCTTAGAACAAAATAAAAATTGTAAAAATATTGATAATAATACATCAATAAGTAATATAATTTTGAATGAAGAACAAAAAGCTTATGATATTGCAATTACAGCCCAAAACTTAAAAGAATTAGAAGATCTCTTCCAAAAATTTGAAGGTTGCAGTTTAAAAAAAACAGCTAAAAATTTTATTGAATTTCAAGGTTATAAAAACTCTGATATTTTAGTCATAGATGGAGCACCCAATTCAGAAGAAGATATGGCTGGAAAGTCGTTTGTTTCTGAGAAGGGTAATCTCTTTGATAAAATTTTAAAGGCTATAGATTTAAAAAGAGAAAACATTTTTATAGTAAATGGAGTCCCTTGGCGACCTCCAGGTAATAGATATCCAACTGAACAAGAAATAAATATTTGTAGACCCTTTATTTTTAATTTGATAAAATTAATAAAACCAAAAATTATTTTATGTTTAGGGGAAGTGGCCACTAATCAAACATTAGGTCTAAGTCAAAGTATTATTAAATCGAGAGGCCAATGGTATTCTTTAAAATCTAATTCATATTATAATAATAGTGAAATAGAAGATAATATTTATGTACTTCCTACTCTTGGCATTTCATATTTATTAATGCGACCTGATATGAAAAAAGAAGCTTGGGAGGACATGAAGTTGTTAAGAAAAAAAATAAAAGAAATTATAATAAAGTGATAAAATATTATAAAAAAAACTTAATATTAATTTTCTATATATTACTTAGTCTGTCTTTAGTTAGCAATCCTTCATTAGGAGACTTTAAAGAGTATACGAAAGTCTTAGCTTCTAAAGACATTAAAATTTATAAAGAAATTTTTAAAATTCAAAATAAGCCTATTAAAAATAAAAAAGCTCGAGATTGGAAAAAAATTGATGTCCTTATCAAAAAATTGGATAATAAAATATTATTGGGTAACGTTTATGCTGAGAGATACTTGCATCCAACGGGTTGGAGAAGTTCTTATAAAGATTTAAAAATATGGCTCGACAAATATAATGATCACCCAGACGCTACAAGAATTTCCAGAATAGCATTAAAAAGAAAACCTAACAATGTAAGGAGCCCTAAAGCGCCAACAAAAGGATTCTTGAATGGATATGGAACATTTAAACCAAATGCTCTAAAACCCAGATTTCCATTAAATAATAACAAGTATTCAAGGTTTTCATACTCCACTTCAATTAAGTTTAGGCGAGCAATTAATAAAAGAAATATTAAATATGCTGAGAATTTACTGAATAGCAAAAAAACTAAAAAATATTTAAATAAAAGAGAGTTATCTCAATTAAGAGCCGAATTATCTCACGCCTCTTTTATTTTTAACCTTGATCACAAAGCTATAAGACAAGCAAGATTATCTTTAAGTTTGTCGATAAAGCCAAACCCGCTAGCTTTATTGGCGGGAGGATTAGCATCTTGGAGGAATAAGGATACTAATTTATCAAAATATTTTTTTAATAAATTAATAGAAGATAATGACGGACCTGATGGTATTGTAGCAGCTGGTGGTTATTGGTCAGCACGAATAGCTTATATTTTAGGAGAGCCAAAAAAAGCTAATTATTATTTAAAAAAAGCTGCTCTTAGAGAAAGAACATTTTATGGTTCTTTAGCAATGGCATCGCTAGGTTACAAATATAACCCAAATTTTAATTTACCAAAATATAGCAAAAATTTAATTAAAAAAATTCAAAGTCATGACGGTGGATTAAGGGCTTTGGCTCTAATTGAAGTCAATGAATTTCATAAAGCAGCAAGAGAGTTTAGAAAAATAATACCTAAATTTGACATAGCTGATTATCCTCAATTGTTATCTTTTACGTCTAAAAATAATATGCCTGGTTTAACTTTTAGATTAGCTGCAATTTTAAGAAATGATCATAATAAAATTTTTTTAGGAGGACTGTATCCTGTGCCTACTTGGAAAATGAGTACTTCAAATTTAAAGGATAAAGCTTTAATTTATGCTATTGCAAGGCAAGAATCTGGTTTTAACCCAAGAGCAAAGAGTTCTTCAAAAGCCATGGGTGTGATGCAAATTATACCATCAACAGCTGCATTTATAATGAAAAATAGAGAGTATAGACTCAGAAGAAGTAAAAACTATTTACTTTATAACCCTCCACACAATATTCAAATTGGTTCAAAGTATATAAAGTTCCTATTAAATTTACCAATAGTTAATCAAGATTTGATGTGGATGTTAGCAAGTTATAATGCGGGACCGGGTAATTTTAACAAATGGACAAAAAATAAAGATTATAAATATAAGGATGCTTTATTATTGCTAGAAAGTTTACCAGCTAGGGAAACTCGAAATTATATTAAATTAGTATTAACAAATTTATGGATTTATAAAATAAGATTTAATCAAGAGAATGATATTTTACTTGCGTTAGCCTCAGGAAAGTCAATTGATTTTAAAGTGTTTTTTAAAAAATAAAATGGAAAGTTAAGTTAAATGAACAACAAGGTAGATTTCTTACCAATTAACATAGCAATTGTTACAATATCCGACACAAGAGATTTAGACAATGACAAATCAGGCGATGTTTTGGCACAAAGAATTGAGCATTCTGGTCACAATATTATAGCTCGTAAAATAGTAAAAGATGATTTTAAGCAGATAACTCAATTATTTCAAAGTTTGATTAATAATGAAAAAATAGATGTAGTAATATCAACTGGTGGCACAGGCCTAACTGGAAGAGATATTACTCCAGAAGTAATGAAAACACTTTTTGAAAAGTCAATTGATGGTTTTGGGGAAATGTTTCGTTGGTTATCTTATTCAAAAATAGGTACGTCTGCACTTCAGTCTAGAGCTCTTGCTGGTGTAACAAATGGTACTTATATATTTTGTTTGCCTGGATCGCCATCAGCTTGTAAAGATGGATGGGATGATATCTTAGTTCATCAACTAGATATAAGACATAAACCTTGTAATTTTGTTGAAATTATGCCGAGACTTCAAGAACATAAAATATCAAGAATTAAAAGCTAGTGGCAAACTTTGACATAGAAAGTGCATGTCATAAGAATAATATAAAAATGATTGGTGTTGACGAAGCCGGTAGAGGTTCATGGGCAGGCCCATTAGTGGCTACCGCTTGTTGGATTGATTTTAGCAATCATAAGCTGTTACACTCAGATGTTAACGATAGTAAAAAATTAAAATCTAAAAAAAGAAAAGAAATTATTTACTCAATAAATAAATCAATTAAGTATTCTACTGGAATTTCCTCTGAAAGAGAAATAGATACTTATGGACTTACATTTGCGAATTCGCTTGCTATGAAAAGGTCTATATTTTCACTGATACAATCTTTTAAAGAATATGAAGATATAATTCACATTTATATTGATGGTAAATATAAGCCAGATTTTTCTGTTATTGAAATTACATCTGTTGAACAAAAAAAATTAAAATTACCTTATAATAATATAAGTCCACTTGTTAAAGGTGACAGTAAATCTAAAACCATAGCTTTAGCAAGTATAATAGCTAAAGAAACAAGAGACACTATAATGAGAAATTATTCTTATATGTATCCATATTATCATTTAGAGAATAACTTTGGTTATGGAACTTATATGCATAAAAAAGCAATTTTAAGATATGGAATATCCAAGTTACATAGAAAATCTTTTAAACCCATATCCACTATATATAGAGAATCATATTTATAAATATCAACATATTGTAAATTAATTTTTAATTTTACTAAGTCATTGACTTTAATTGGTATTTATCATTTTATCCACATATTATTCACATTTTAATCAGGTAAATTAAGTGAAAATTATGACTATTGAAAAATTTAAAAATAGGGTGTTAATAGGTGATTGCATTGAGCAAATGAATAAATTACCAGTAGAAAGCATAGATTTAGTTTTTGCTGACCCTCCATATAATTTACAGCTCAATAAAGATTTATCAAGGCCAGACCAAACAAAGGTAAATGGGGTTAATGAAAGTTGGGATAAGTTTGATTCAATTGATGATTACGATAACTATACCAAGCTTTGGATGACTGCTGCAAAGCGAGTTTTAAAGCCAAATGGAGCAATTTGGGTAATTGGTTCGTATCATAATATATTTAGACTTGGTTACATAATGCAAAACTTAGGTTTTTGGTTATTAAATGACATAATATGGAGGAAAGTTAATCCCATGCCAAATTTTCGTGGTAGGAGATTTACTAATGCCCATGAAACATTAATTTGGGCGTCAAAAACAAGTTCTTCAAAATACACGTTTAATTATGAAGCAATGAAATCACTAAATGGTGATTTACAAATGCGCTCTGATTGGTTAATTCCAATTTGTACTGGTGATGAAAGACTTAAGGACAAAGAAGGAAAAAAAGTACATCCAACTCAAAAACCAGAAAATCTTCTTAGTAGAGTAATCATGTCTAGTAGTAATGTGGGTGATATAGTGTTAGATCCTTTTTTTGGAACAGGAACAACAGGTGCAGTATCTAAAAAACTAGGAAGAAACTTTATAGGTATTGAACAAAATGCCAAATATGGGTTAGAAGCAGAAAAACGGATTAATAATGCAAAAGCAATAGATTCAAAAGAGCTTATTCAAACACCAAGAAAAACATTAGAACCTCGAATTCCTTTTGGTCATTTATTAGAACAAGGTCTAATAAATCCTGGAGAATTACTTCAAGACTCTCGTAATAGATGGACAGCAAAAATTAGAGCAGACGGAAGCTTAATCTCTAAAGATAAAAAAGGATCAATACATTCGGTAGGAGCCCACTTACAAGGGCTTCAAGCTTGCAACGGTTGGACTTTTTGGCATATCAAGAGATCAGGTAAATTAATCTCAATAGATAATTTAAGACATGCTGCTAGAGCTGCTAATCAGGCATAGCTTTTAGCTGTATTCTTCTTCTGTGAAGAATTGGTTCTGTATAGCCAGATGGGCTTACAGTTCCTTCAACTACTAAATCAACAGATGCCTTAAAAGCAATAGAATGTTCAAAATTACCTGACATAGACTTATAACTTGGGTCATTTTCATTTTGTTTATCCACTATTCGGGCCATTTTTTTCATAGTCTCAATTAATTGTTCTTTTGAAAAAATACCATGTCTCATCCAATTTGCTAAATGTTGGCTTGAAATACGACAAGTAGCTCTGTCCTCCATAAGACCTATATTATTAATATCTGGCACTTTTGAACAACCTACCCCTTGATCAACCCATCTAACAACATAACCAAGAATTCCTTGAGCGTTATTATCCATCTCCTTTTGGATATCTTCTGATGACCAGTTATGCCCTTTTGAAACTGGTACATCAAGAATATCTTCAAGGTAATTATTTTTATCGCTAGATTTTTCTTTTTGAATATCAAATACGTTAATTTCATGATAATGCAGTGCATGAAGTGTTGCTGCTGTTGGACTTGGAACCCAAGCAGTATTTGCTCCACTTTTAGGATGATTAATTTTCTGTTTTAACATTTCATCCATTAAATCTGGCATAGCCCACATACCCTTCCCAATTTGGGCTTTTCCAGAAAGACCGCATTCTAATCCAATCTTTACATTATTATTCTCATATGCAGAAATCCAGTTAGCATTTTTAATTTCCCCTTTGGGAATTATGGGCCCTGCTTCCATTGCAGTATGTATTTCGTCACCTGTTCTATCCAAAAATCCAGTATTTATGAACACAGTTCTTTCTTTAGCAGCTCTAATGCATTCTTTTAGATTAACAGTTGTACGTCTTTCTTCGTCCATTATACCAATTTTAAGGGTATTTTTATTTAATTCGAGTGCATCTTCAACTTCAGAGAAGATATTACAAGCAAATTTAACTTCATCAGGTCCATGCATTTTAGGTTTAACAATGTAAATAGAACCTGATCTTGAATTCATTTTTTTAAATTTTATATCATGAATAGCTATTAATGAGGTAATCATAGCATCCATAATACCCTCTGGTACTTCATCTCCATTTTTTAATAAAATAGCTGGGTTTGTCATAAGATGACCTACATTTCTTATTAACATTACTGAACGGCCAGGAAGTTTATATTGGCCTTTAGAAGTGTTGTAAGACTTATCTTCATTTAACTTTCTTGTAAGAGTATTTCCATTTTTTTCAAAAGTATCTTCAAGATCTCCCTTCATAAGCCCAAGCCAATTTCTATACGCTAACACCTTGTCTTCGGCATCTACTGTTGCCACAGAATCTTCGCAGTCTTGTATTGTCGTTAGAGCAGACTCAATTATTATGTCGTTAATACCTGCCGAATCGTTTGCTCCAATATTTCCATTTTTGTCTATAAGTAATTCAACATGTAAGTTATTATTTTTTAGCAGTATGCAGTTAGGGGTTTCAATATCACCCTGATATCCTACATATTGATTTATATTTTTAAATTCTGTTGTAGAACTATTGCTCAGTGTCATAATTAGAGCATTATCAACTATTTTGTAAGATACAACATCGTTATGAGAACCATTAGTTAATGGAAAATTTTTGTCTAAAAAGTTTTTAGCATAATTTACAACTTTTTTACCTCTTGTTGGATTATATGAGCTTGTTTTATTTGCATTGTCTTTTTCTGAAATTGCATCAGTTCCATAAAGAGCGTCATATAAACTTCCCCATCGCGCATTTGCAGCATTTAAAGCATATCTTGCATTTGTTACGGGCACTACTAATTGAGGGCCAGCTTTAACTGCAAGTTCAGGATCAAC
>JADHQW010000073.1 GCA_016777705.1 Alphaproteobacteria bacterium
TTAAAAGAATGTGGTGTAAATGTTGAACAACTGCATTCAAACCAATCTAGAGAAGAACTAACTTCCTCATGGAATAATTTTAAAAATGGTAAATCTAATATTATCTATATTTCACCTGAAAGACTAATGACTGATCATATGATCAATAATTTAAAATCATTTGAAATTGGTTTGTTTGTCATTGATGAGATACATTGTGTGTCAAAATGGGGTCAAAGTTTTAGGCCAGACTACGAGAAATTATCACAATTAAAAAAAATTTTCCCAAATAGCAACATTGTTGGTTTTACTGCAACAGCAGATAAATCTACAAGATTAGATATTATAAATAAAATTTTTGATAATGACCCCAAAGTATTTGTTAAAGGATTTGATAGGCCAAATTTAAGTCTTTCTGTTTACCAAAAAACAAACTGGAAATTACAAATAATTGATTTCTTAAATTCTAGAAAAGGTCAATCTGGAATAATATACTGTTTATCAAGAAACAAAACCGAAGAGGTTTCTGCTTTTTTAATTGAAAAAGGTTTCTATGCCAGTGCTTATCATGCTGGTTTAGATGCGTCAGTTAGAAAAAACGTTCAAAATATATTTATGACAGTTAATGCTCATATTGTTGTTGCTACAATTGCATTTGGCATGGGAATAGATAAACCCGATATCAGATTTGTTGTTCATTTAAATCTTCCTGGAAGTATGGAGGCTTATTATCAAGAAATTGGAAGGGCAGGTCGTGATGGGAAACCTGCTAATACATTACTAATTTATGGTTTAGACGATTTAGTAATTAGAAGAAAGATGGTAGAAGAGAGTAATGCAGATAATGAGCATAAATTAAGGGAAAATAAAAGATTAGATTATTTATTATCTTACGCCGAAACACCTGAGTGTAGAAGAAAAGTTTTATTAGCTTATTTTGATGATTTTTCTGAGAGTTGTAATAATTGTGACAACTGTTTAAATCCTCCTAAATTAATTGACGGAACAGTCCTAGCCCAAAAATTGTTGTCGACAATTTATAAGACTGGCCAATATTTTGGTCAGGCTCATGTTATAAATGTTATTAGGGGATCAGAGGATAAAAAAATTATTGAAAGAGGGCACCAAAACTTATCTGTTTATGGAATTGGTAAAGATAAATCAAAGAACTTTTGGCAATCATTCTTAAGACAATTACTAGCGAATGGACACCTGCAAATAAATTTTCAAAGATACGGTGCGGTTCAAATAACTAATATTGGTGTTGAAGTATTAAAGAATAATACAAGTTTTTTTTATAAAGATATATTGGTAAAATTAGAAAAAAAATTAACAAAAAATATTAGATATGAAAATAAAGATATATCAAATGAAAGTGTAAATTTACTTAAAGCTCTTAAGGCCCTTAGACTTAAGATTGCCCAAGAGAAGAACTTACCAGCTTATACTATATTTCATGATATTTCTCTTATACAAATGTCACAAACTAAACCTTACAATCAGACAGATATGCTTAAAATTGACGGTGTAGGGACAACAAAGTTCGAAAAGTATGGCAAGTTATTTATAGATAAGATAGTAGAATATTCCTAAAAGTAAGTATGGGTATTAATTATTATTATTAAATGGTTTTTTAGCAGCCACAAAAATACCTGTAACTATAAAAATTAAAGCTATAAAATCAAACAGGGAAAACACAACATCAACGATAATATAATCAATTAAAATAGCTAAAACTGGAACAGCCATTACAGAAATAGATGTAATATTGACTGAAAATTTTTGTAAAACTGTAAAATAAGCCCAATATGTATAAGCGCTTGATAAAAAAATTCCAAATATAATGACTAGAATATGTCTAAGCTCAATCGATCCAAAGTTATTCAAATCAAAGTAGAATGCAAAAGGTATAATAGGTAGTATGCCAATTATTTGTTGCCAACCTGCTACAATTAAACCATCTGACTTAATACCTCCATATTTTACAATCATTGTGCCTATTGCCCAACTTAAGCCTGCAGAGAGCGTTATTAAAAAGCCAAAGATATTTTCAAAAATATTTATTTCAATAGACAGAAAAAATATACCAAACATTCCAAAAAATAATGAAATAATTATAGAAGTATTAATCTTTTCGTAACCAAACATAGATGCAAAAATAGTAGCCCAAATCGGCATAGTATAGGTTAAGACTGCAGCTCTGCCGCCACCAAGCATTCCAATTCCATATAACATAAGCACTTGCCACAATGTTACATTAAAAAAACTAATTAACAGAAGAGGTTTCCATTCATTTGAAGGAATATTGACTGTTTTCATTTTTTTAAAACCAAGGAATAATAATAATATGAAAGCAGGTAATCCAATAATAACTCTAAAACTTAGAGGGGGAATGACTTCCATAGCAACCCTAAATAAAGACCAAACAGAACTCCAAACTAAAACTAATAATATTAAAAGAATTACCGGTACAATTTTTTGTGAAAAAAGAAAATTCATTTCTAAAACAACATTATAAAGTTTAATAATTTATGAATTATCTAGCACATAATTTATAATGCATTAAATTTATTATGATTAAAATCATCACCTAGACTTTTATTGGAAAATGCATTAATTTTAAATGCCTACACTAAGGAGATAAAAATGCTAGTTGTTGTTTCACCTGCAAAAAAACTAAATATGAAATCAGTTAATGAATTTACAGAAACGCAACCTTTTTTTTCTAAGAACGTAGGCGAGTTAGTTGACATTGCGCGTAATTTATCAGCTGATGATCTCCAGAAACTTATGGATATTAGCCCAAAATTAGCAGAATTAAACAGAGATAGATTTCAAGATTTTGGAAAGCAAGATAAAATAGCAGCAGCGTTTGCATTTGCGGGAGATACTTATAAAGGCCTAGATATTAAAACAATGAGTAAAAGTGACATTGAATGGGCTCAAAAACATTTAAGGATTTTATCTGGTTTATATGGATTGCTAAGACCCTTAGATTCTATAGAACCATACCGTCTTGAGATGGGCAGCAAGCTAAAGGGTGTTCATGGAAGTTCTCTTTATGAATATTGGGATAATAAAATAACTGAAAATCTGAATGAATATGGAAAAGATATAAATGCAAAAATATTAGTTAATTGTGCATCTAATGAGTATTTTAACGCCATTAAACCTGATTCTTTATCATTGAGAGTCGTTACCCCAGTTTTCATGGAGCGTAAAGAAGGTAAAGAAAAAATTGTTAGTTTTTACGCAAAAAATGCTCGTGGGCTAATGGCACGTTATATTATTCAAAATCGGTTGCTTGACCCTAAAGATTTAAAGCAATTTAATTTGAATGGTTATAATTATATTTCTGAAAAATCTGACGAGAATAAATTTACCTTTATTCGTTAGAATAAAAGTTTTACTTCATAAGTAATATAACAAAAATACACTTTATTAAAATATACCAAGGTGTTACTTCATATTAAAGATACATTATTTGAGGATGAAATAAAAAATGTTTCAAACAAGTTTTTTAGATAAAGAGAGCATTGCAAAATTAACCGCTAAAATGTTAATTGAAGTGGAGGCTGTTAGATTTAGTTCTAATGAACCATTTAAGTTTACTTCAGGTTGGGCAAGCCCAGTTTATATTGATTGTAGAAAATTAATTTCATACCCACGAGTTCGTAATACCTTAATGGATTTCTCAGCCTCAGTTATTACACAAAATATAGGCTTTGAAACTATTGATTCTATTGCCGGCGGAGAGACAGCTGGTATTCCTTTTGCTGCTTGGATAGCTGATAGGCTAATGCTTCCTATGCAGTATGTAAGAAAAAAACCAAAAGGGTTTGGACGAAATGCTTTAATTGAGGGGGATTTTCAAAATGATTCTCAAATACTTTTAGTAGAAGATTTGACAACAGATGGGAATAGTAAAATTAAGTTTTGTGAAGCTTTAAGAGAAGCCGGTGCAAAGGTAGATCATACATTTGTTGTTTTTTATTATGATATTTTTCCCCAAACAAAAATAGCATTAGATAAAATAGGTTTACAAATGCATTCGTTGGCAACTTGGTGGGACGTTTTGAAAGTAGCTAAGGAATTTAATTATTTTGATAATAGTGCGATTGGTGAAGTGGAGAGTTTTTTAAATAATCCTACAAAATGGTCAGCAGACCATGGCGGAGAATCAGCTTTATAATTTGATAAAATTTATTTACAATCATAATTTTTCATCCACCTTTTTAAGGGTTGCTTCTCTCCAAGCAATATAAGAAGTTGAACCTATAATTAGTAAACCGCCTAGCCAAAGTGTTATAGTGGGCTCTTCAGAAAATAATGCATAACCAATTAATACAGACCAAATTAACCTCAAAAAATCAAATGGAAGAAGTAATGCTAGCTCCCCTTTTTCCAGCGCTGAGTTCATAATTGTTTGAGCTAAAGTTCCTGTAACAGCTATAAAAATAAGGATAATAAATTGTCTAAGATCAATCATCTCTAAAACTGGCAAAGCTAGAGCAAAAGTAGCTGGTATCATACCAATCCCAAAGTAAAGTGATATTGTCACAGCGCTATCAGTCTCTGTTAGCTTTTTTATAAATATAAGACAAATTGACCATAAAAAAGATGAAAAAATTATTAATAATGCTCCTAACTCAATTGAAATGTCAGGCCGCATAACTATTATTGTTCCAATAAAGCCAACAATTAAAGCTGTTGTTCTTCTTAATCTAATTTTTTCTTTCATAAAGATAACAGCAAGAATTGTAGCAAAAATTGGTACTGTAAAACCTAATGTTGTTAATTGGGCTAAAGGAGTAGTAGAAATTCCATAAAAAAAACATAACATAGCAACGGAGTTTGTAGTAATTCTTAGAAACTGAACTTTAGGTTGCTTAGTTTTAAAAATTTTTTTTCCTTGTTGAAAAATAATTGGTGCTAAAACAAATATTACCAAAGCACATCTAAAAAAAGCGATTTCAAAAATATGAACTTCTTTTGACAAATACTTCACTGCACTATGCATCAGGACAAAAAATAAACCTGATATAATCATCAAACTAATTGCGAATAGCGATGATGGAATATTGTTTGAAATCTTATCTAAAGTTTTAATAAAGGACACTATTGGATCCATATTCTAATATCGATTTTATATATATTATTAGTTAATTAAGTAATTTAAAAAATATAAGGTAAAACTACTTGTTCTGATTTTTAAAAGGTAGTTAAATAATTATAAGTTAAGACCTTATAAAAGTGAAATTTAAAATGATAAAACTAATTTTTGTAATTATATTTAATTTTAGTTCTCTAACTATGGCAAATGATAATCTAAGAGGTTATCAAGCATTAGAAAACAAAGAGTACAAGAAAGCTCTATATTATTTAAGTTATCATGCTAATTTAGGTGATGATAAAGCTCAGTATAATTTAGGTGTTATGTATAAAAAAGGTCTAGGTGTTCCTGTAAATCATAATGAAGCATTTGGATGGTTTTTTCTATCTTCAAATCAAGGAAATGTTTTAGCAAATTATGCACTAGGCCATTCATATTATAAAGGTTTAGGTGTTAAACAAAGTTATAAATTAGCTCTTAGGTCTTTTAAATACGCTTCATTAGAGGGCCATCCTATGTCGAGATTGCTGTTAGGAAATATGTACTATCAAGGACAAGGTGTTGATAAAGATTACACTAAGGCTCATCTATGGTGGCGTTTTGCAGAAGATCTTAACATAAATGGTGCAAGACAAAATATTGTAATGTTAGAAAAGAAAATGAGCGATGAAGAACGTTATAAAACTAGAGAATTGTATAAAATGTGTATGAAGAACACATTATTTAATTGTATTAAAAAAATTGACAAAATGTAGTTAAGATTTTTATGAAAAAACAAGAACAAATAGAATCCGAATTAAGGTCGGTAATTAAAAGAGCTAAGAAAAGTGTATTTGTTAAGCTAACTTTAACTGAACTAATTGAAAGTTCTAGAAGAATGTATTTAATTTATAATGTTTATAAGTCTGGCGAAAAGTTTAATATTAATAATAATGATCAAAGTATCTCATTGTTAAATAATATAGTTTCAGATTTTGAAAATTTAAATCTTAAAATAAAGAAAATTCCAAAACCTATAAGAGAACTGTTAGATAGAAAATGGGAGAAAGAACCTAATACTAAAGAAAGTCTTGATGGTTCAACGCAAATTATGTCACATAAACTAATTGATTTACAAAAAGATTTTAAAAAATTAGTTATGAAATTAAATAAAGACTTTAAAAGTGAAACTATTACGAATATTGACCCAATTCCAATAGCAGTAACACATAGCGCAATGACCATCTGGGTGGAGCTTTTAAAGAATAAATATAATTTAAGAAATCAAAAGGTCATGAGTAAAAATCTTGTAACTTTTTTACAAGAAGTTTTTGAGGTTTTTACTTGTGAAGCTGATGTTAAAAAAAGTTATATTAATTGGCATAACTTAAAAAGAATATCTTAAAATTAAATTAATTTCTTGAGGAGATAAAATGGCATCTGTTCTAAACAAGTTGGAAACTGATAACTTTCATAAAAACGGTTATGTAATTGTTAAAGATTTTTTTAATAAAAAGGAAACGCAACTTTTACAAAATGCCTCAACCCAAGATCCAGCTATAAGAGAACATTTATATGATCGAAAAGACTCTGAAGGCTTAAGTACTAAAATGATGGCATGGAATCATCCCGATGATAGTATATATGGTGTAACAGCAAGATCAGAAAAAATCGTTGATACCATGGAAGAATTGCTCGGCGGAGAAGTCTACCACTATCACTCAAAAATTACGGCAAAAGAACCTTTTGAAGGAGGCGCATGGGAGTGGCACCAAGATTATGGTTACTGGTATAATAATGGTTGTCTTTTTCCTCTCATGGCAACTGTCATGATTGCATTAGATAAATGCACAAAAGAAAATGGTTGTCTGCAAGTTTTGTCTGGATCAAATAATTTAGGTAGAATTGATCATGCATTGCTTGAAAGTGGTCAAGTTGGGGTTGATCTAAAAAGAGTTGATGAAGCAAAAAAACACCTAGAATTAGTTTATTGTGAAATGGATCCGGGAGATGCTTTGTTTTTCCATTGTAATACTCTTCACAGATCAGATAAAAATAATTCTCCGAACAGACGCTGGACATTGTTGTGTTGTTATAATGCAGCTAGAAATAATCCGTTTATAGACCATCATCATCCAAAATATACACCACTAAAAAAGCTAAAGAACGAAGAGATAATTAAAGCAGGTAATAACTTTTTAGATGTTAATGACGTTGATACCTTTTTAAAAAGACCAACAGCACCGCCAGAACTATCCAAAAAAGGTGGTAAATTATTTAATAATTAATTAGCTTTGTTCAATTTTTTTTGAAGATAAATAGATAGTTCTTTGTCATTTAATTTAGGTAAAGATTGATTTTTAAAATATTCCAAGACTTTAAATTTCATAGGTTTGTCTAGGCTTTTTTTGATTTCATACAAGTATAAGCTTTGTTTTATTGTTTGATGAATTCTAGATGCAAATTGAAAAACCTTAGAGTTTTGTCCTTCAAACTTAGTAATTATTACGTCACAATTCGAATCATTTATCAATTTTCCAAGCATTGGTTTCCAATCATCTTCTTGAACAGGTAAGCCTTTTTTTCTTGACCAGGCAACGCCGCCTGCAGGAAAAATAGCTATAACGCCTCCATCTTTAAGTGTTTTTATAGCTGTTTTTCTAGTGACAACATTATCTCGCATGGCATTTTTTCTGTTACTAAAATCTATTGGAAGAATGTTACTTGCAAGGGTTGGTTCGCGTTGAAGAACTCCATGAGCTATAACCTTAAAGTTTTCATCAACAGTTGATGCAAACCAAGATAAAAAAACTCCGTCAGCCACTCCAAATGGATGATTTGCAGCTATAATTAATCCTTTTGATTTACTCCTTTTAGGCAAAGGGTCTAGCTTAGGCGTTTGGATCCCCATTGAATTTAATGCATGTCTCCATAAATCCGTTCCTCTTTTATTGTGAGATAAAGTAATAAAATTTTTATATCGTTTTTCTAGAGAAATTCTTGCAGATAGGAATTCTACGGTATGTATCAAAAGCCTATGATGTATTGGTAACCAAGACTCAGCATATGTAATTTTAATATTTGTTTTTAACATATAAAATTCTAAATAAATTTAATCATATTAAAATCTATAATATTATAAATTGAATTATCAATAATTATTTTATGATTATCATCAGTAATTAGGAATTACAGGTTTTATTGGTGAAAAATGATTTTCCAACTCATATCCTACGTTTAATAAAACATCTTCTCTGAATTTTCTTGAAATAAATTGGACCCCTAATGGAATATTATTTTCCGTTTTTCCAGTTGCAAAAGATAATCCTGGTAGACCTAAATAAGGGGGAGCAATTTGTGGAAGCATAGAATCAAAAACTAAATCAAATGAAGATGGTGATTCAAGGTCCTTTAAGTCTGGAAAAGGTAAATCTCCAGTAATAGGACAGAGTATCAAAGGATATTTGTCAAAAAACTTATTCCAGTCTCTACTTATTTTAGCTCTTTGTTGAAGTGCGTCCATAAAATTATCTAAGCTAGTGTCAGGGCACCTTCTAGACATTTGATCATATATAAAACACGCATCTGGATCATTTTCTTTTTTTATTGCTTCTCCTCCAGTTCTTCTAAATTCACCAAGCCATAAGGCAGCTTGAAATTTAGCAGCCTCTGAGAAATCTGGAGCTTCAGGTTCCTCTATAATCCAGCCAGTTTGTTCTAAACATTTTGCTACCTTTTTTAATTCTTCAGTGACGACAGGATCAACCTTTAACCCTTTAATTTCGGTAATTAATGCTATTTTTTTTATAGGCTTATCAAATGAGAATGGTATTGGTGTCCACCAAGGATCGTCAAAATTTTCTTGGCTCATTGCCTTTAGTCCGATTTCTATATCCTTTATTGAACGAGCCAATGGTCCTGAAACAGCCATTATTTGTCCGCCTATATGTCTGTCTGGAGTGGTATAATTTATCATGGGAACGCGCCCTAAACTTGGCCTCAATCCATGGATTCCGCACGCATAAGCTGGATAACGTATTGATCCAGCTATATCAGTTCCATGACCAATAGCTCCCATTCCAGTAGCAGTTGCAGCAGCAGCTCCTCCAGAAGATCCACCAGGAGTAATAGTTTTGTTGTGAGGGTTTAATGTGTGTCCATGAAGGCTGTTTCTTGTAAACCAATGTATACTAAAAGCAGGAGTATTAGTTCTGCCAACAATAAGAGCGTCAGATTTTTTTAAATTTTTAACTACTGGACTATCTTCTTTTGCAACAAGATTTTTTTGTATTCTCAAACCATTAGTACTAGCATAACCTATTTGGTCTGTATTAACTTTAACAGTTACTGGAACTCCAGCAAGGTCACCTAAGTTTTCATTTTCAGCTAACTTTT
>JADHQW010000074.1 GCA_016777705.1 Alphaproteobacteria bacterium
TCTTCAGTAAAAGTAGTTTCTTTAGAAAAATTTATGATTGCAACACCTTCTGGCCAAGAGACAATAATATTTTCTTCACCAGTAGCTGAAGCTAAGTCTTCTGAAACTTTTTTTTGGCACTCCATACACACCATACCGTTCACAACACCAATCATAGCTATCTCAGCCCTTAGAGCAGTTTGAAATAATATTGTTGAACTAAATATTATAAATAAAATAATTTTTTTCATAATTTTTAATACAGTAAAATATAATTTATTATTTTTACCTTTCATACATTTATGCATATTATTGTTTGTTAATCTTGAATTTTTGTTGACTTTTAGTACCCATTTTGGGTGGTTTACTTGTGTAATGTATAGTTTAATAATCTAGCATATTTTTTTTGTTAACAAAAAAAGGAGAAATAATGAAAAAATTAAAATCAAAAAAAGGTTTTTCACTAATTGAATTACTTGTTGTAATTGCAATTATTGGAGTACTTTCAGCTGTAGGTATTACAGCTTACACGGGTTACACTGCTACTGCTAAAGAACAAGCATCAAGAGCACAATTTGCTCAACTTGTTAGTTTGGTAAATGCTGAAATGGCAAAATGTGGACTTGGTACAGGTACTTATGCATGGACAGGCGCTTGTTCTGCTGGAGTGGTTGCTGCTACTGATGGAAATATTGCAACATATATGACGGGAACTTTGGGCATGAAAAGTCCATATGACCAAACTAGTGTTGTAGCAACAGATCAAGCTAATGCAGGATTTGTTTATAACTTAGCTGATATAGCAGACCCCACAAATGATGGAGATATTACATTAACGTGTAATGAAACTGCAACAGCTACAACAAATGGTGTTCCATCTAAAGCTTGCATAATAAGAATTAATCCAGGAAATGGTGCAACTGTTCTAACTACCACTGTTAGTGCAGCTAGTTAATTATTATATTTAGTATAATTTTTCAGGCGTGATTAAAATTCACGCCTGAAAATCTAATAAATTTTTTTGATTAATATCAGGTGATTAACCCAGTCTTTTGACTTAGTTTCCCATTTAACTTCATCCATAATTTCATTAATAAAATATGATCCTAAGCCACCTGGCTTTATATCTTTTAGATTTCTAGGTTGGATATTTTTTTGATTAACTGGAGTGCCGTTATCAAATAGATGAATTGATAATTTTTTTTTGATTAACTCAAGCTTAATCTCAATTTTGTTATTTTCATCTTCACCTTTGTAGCCATGTTTTATAATATTTGACACAGACTCATCTACAGCAAGTTTTATATTATTTACTAATTTTATCTCAAGTTCATAATCATTAAGAAAATTAGTAACAAATAATCTTATATTTTTTAGATTAGATAAAGTTGCTGAAAATATTTTATTCATAATATTAAAATACTAAGAATTTGACCATATTAAAACCTAATTAAAAATAAAATACTACTCAAAATGAGGGGTCAATTAAATTTTAGAATTTAATAAAGATTAATATAGAAGGTATCTACAATTTATAAAAAATGCATAATAAAAATAATGAAGAGCTTAATTATTAAATAATGAGATTGTTTATGGTTAAGTTTACTGTTTCAAAAATAATAAAAAAATTATTTCAAATTTTTCTTTTTAGCTTTATTGTTTTAAATAATGCTGCCTCCGAGATTACTTACAAAGAAATCTTAAAAGATCCAACTAATCTTGAGCTCAATTTGCAATATGCCAAAGAGCAAGAAGAAAAAAAGAATTATAAATCTACCATAGCTACCTTGGAACGCCTTTCCGCTATTTATTCTAACAATTTAGATTTAAAATTGTATTTGCTTTCGATTTCTTTGCGAATAGATTCAAAAGAAAGAACCAAAAGTATACTAAACGATATTAAAAAGAGTCCGAAACTTACTAACGACTTAAGAGCTAAAATTGAAACTATTGACGAGGCATTACTTAAACAAAGCAAACAAGATAAAAGTTCAGATTGGGCCCGTTATGTAGATATCGGTACTAATTTTTTTCAAGAAAATAATGTTAATACCGTAAGCGATACTAAAACTTTTTATATATCGGATAGCTTAAGTAACTATGCAGCAGACACGGTGTATAAAGATGATTATCAAGACACCTTCATTCGAGCAGGCGCTTTTAAAAAATTATCTGACACATCTAGCATAAATTTTAACCTTGGAAAAAGTTACATAAGACAAAACAATGATAAACCTAAAGAAAATGACTTGCGTTCTTTATTTGTTAATTACAATAAGCAATTAAATAAAAACTTTGTATCTACCTACTACTCTTTAAACGAATACAACTATATCCATGAGGCAGATTTTGTAGTCCATTCTTTGACTCTAGAAGATCGTTACAATTTTAAGCCTAATCAAAACATATTGATTTCAGGAAATGTTGGTCTTACCGAATATAGAACAAATGAAATTTTTGGAACTGTAGATGCTAAAAATAATCAGAGTAGCGGATTGGGTTTGGGTTATGAATATTTTTTTAGTGGATTGCATCATGTAAAACTCAAACTAGGATTTAATGATTACAATGCAAGAGTTGACACTTATGGATATGAAAATAGCTTTAAAACTATTACTTATACTAATAATTTTAAATCCATAAATATGAGCTTATCAAGATCTATTAATAACAATATCTATGATAAGGCAGACTCATTTATAAAGGCAGGAGTTATTCGAGATGATGAAATTACTACGGATACCCTATCTATTTATGGTAATTTGGATGGTATGATTAAGTCTAATCGTTTTAATTTTTTAAAAAATATATATTATTCTTATTCTCATTCTGAAATTCAATCTGAATCAAATATTTTGAATTATGATTATAATAAAGATATAAATAAATTTGGATTAACCAAAAGGATTATGTTTTGAAAAAAATAATATGTTTTTTTATCCTGTCATTGAATATTGTAACTACAGCAATAGCTCAAGTACCCATTATTGGAAGTATAGGTCTTGCTATTGGTCAAATTACTAATCAAAAAAATGAAGTCCTCAAAGCTGGTGATAATGTGTATTTTGGCGACATTATCAAAGCAGATAGTAAATCAAAATCTCAAGTGCTTTTGTTGGATGAAACAGTCATAACGCTGGGTGAGCAAACTACTATTATTATGGACGAATTTATTTATGATCCAAATAAGCAAAATGGAAAAATCATATCTACTGTTTTAAAGGGCAGCGTCAAAGTCTTAAGCGGTAAAATCAGCAGAGGGAACCCTGAGGATTTGGTAATCAAAACGCCGGCTGGAAGTATTGGAACAAGAGGAACAGAATTTCAAACTATAGTTGATGAGGATGAAGGTACAAGTCAAGTTCTCCTAATAGGTCCTGGTGAAAATAATAGTCTAGGTCTTAGACCTGGTGCTGTTGAAGTGTCTAATGAATTGGGTAGTGTGGTGTTAGATACACCTTTTTCATTTACTCAGTTTTCAACTACAACAATACCTTCACCACCTATAGCTATTACTAATGAGCAGCTTGAGCAGTTTCAAAATTTTTTAGATATTAGAGCAACTGTCATAGAAACAGAAACAGTTGAAGAGGCAATTAAAAGTAGCTTATTTTCAAATGATCAAATTACAGGCAATGATCTTATTGGTGACATTGTGATTGCCGCACTAGATTTGAGTGATGGAGGGCTTACCTTTGATCAAATAGCAGAAGTGTTAGGAACAACTACAGAGCAATTATTAGGAGACACATACCAAGAAATACAAAATGAAACCCCTGAAAACCAAATTGCTATGGCTAATGCTGAAGGAGGAGATGGTTTGGCTTATATTTTAAAATATGGTGGAACTAACTTAGGACAAACAACTTATGGAGATTTTCAAGGTATAGCCTCTGGTACCTACACTTATACTGGAAATAATATTAATATGGCTGCCACTGAAGGAACTGGATCTGGAACATTCAGTGGAGTGACTACTGTTAATTTTGCTACTAAAAATATTGCTAATACATTTAATGGAACTTTACAATTGGCTGGGAATAGTGATGTAGATTTTCAATATAGTTTTAATCATGACTATTCGGGTGGATCAGCAAGTTCAGCTTTAGAGGGAAATAATGCTAACTTTGGTATTAACAGATCTAATGGAACAACAACTGCAGAACCAGCTAGTGGTGACGCTAGCTTTGACCCTCGAGACTACACTCAAACAGGAGGAAAATATTATGCTAATGGTCAAACAGCTTTTTTCAATGTGCAAATGAATGGGTCTCCCAACCCTTCTACAGGATCAGTCGCAACCATTGCCTTAAACGTATACAAATATAACGATGCTGCTAATGCAAGCGACAACACTATAGATGGGCAAAGAACAGGCATAATGCCAAAACGAAATTAGAAACATAAACCTAAGCTTCTCAAGAACGGGCATAACACCTAAAAAAGATTAATTTTAATGGTACCCATTATGGGTTAAAAATAGAATAAAGATTGTTCTTTTTAGAGTAGAAATTAAAGTTAAGCTCTAACTAATAGAGGAATATTTTTATGATTAAAGATTACCCAAAAAGAGTTTTTTGCAAGCATGCAATATTGCTTTCAGGCTCATTGTTAATACCAACATCTCTATTTTCTAATGAAAAAGTTAACAAGCTATTGTTAGGTAACGTTACTGTAAATGGGAAAAAAATTAGTAAAGATAGTCACATTAATTTAGATAAAGAAACAGAAATCATTACAAAAAGTGATTTAGCAATTGTTAAAAATAACTCTAATGGATTTTTAATTAGACCTAATACAACAATTAGATTTTTTGAAAACAAAATTGTAGAACTTATTAAAGGAAGTGTGCACGGGATTTTTGGAAAACAAGAAAATGAATTAAGAATTAAAACTCCACGTGGTAATATTGGCATAAGAGGCACTGTTACCTATATAGAGCATGAAGAGAGTTATAATAGAACTTATGTTTGTAATTGTTATGGCGAGACTGCTGTGTATGATTTAAATATGAAGAAATTAAAAACTTTAATTAGCAAATATCATTCACCAGTAATCATTGATAAAGATAATAAGATACAAAGCTCTCCTTATGATTATCCACTAAACCATTATGATGATAATATTGCCAATATTGAAAAAAGTCTTAATAGAAAACCTAGATGGGAACTACCCAAAGGTGAAATGATTTTTTTTGCACCTGAAAAAGAAAAAGTTAATATTTAGTGAATAAAAAAATAATTAGTACGGCCATCATTTTTATACTTCTTATTTTAAATAATATTGAAACTGATTTAAAAAAAAGAATAGCCTTTCTTAACTATGACTTTTATCAAAAAATATTTATTGAACCCTTCTCAAACAACAATGTAGTCATTGTTGATATTGATGAAAAAAGTATAGAACAAATTGGTCAGTTTCCTTGGAGAAGGGATGTTTACTCTAAAATAATTAATAACCTTAAATATGCAAAAGTTAAAGTAATTGCTTTTGATATTTTTTTTAGCGAAGAAGATAACCAAAATCCACAGATGATATTAAAGGAGTTTGGAATAGAGTATTCAAAAAATAAAATTATAGATAGCGATCAGTTATTTCTTGATGCTATCAAGGAAAGCAATGTTGTTCTTCCTGTTGTAGGTGCTCGTAAAAACTCCATTGATAATAAACTTATAATTAAAGCAAACATAGTTAACAGGGGAGAAGACCCTCTAAACCATATCTACAAATATGAAGGACACATCATTTCACTTGATAAGTTTAATGAAGTGGCAAAAGGGCTGGGGTCAATTTCTATCATAGATAGTGAAGATGGTATTTTAAGATCAGTACCGATGTTGTTAAATATCAACAATCAATTAGTGCCCTCCTTATCTATGGAAGCCATAAGACTTTTTAATGATCAAAAAAGTTATGTAATTGAAACTGACGTAAGAGGCATTCAAAATATCAAAACAAGAACGGTAAACTTTAAAACGGATGAGAATGCATTGATGCATGTTAAATATAAAGAATTAAACAGCAGTAACTACATTTCTGCATCTGAGATATACAATAATAATTTTGATAACACTTTATTAGAAGGTAAAATTGTATTAATTGGATCGTCTGCACAAGGAATATTTGATTTAGTTAAAACATCAACAGGCTTAATTATACCGGGGGTCCAGGTACATGCAAATATTATTGAAAATGTCTTAGCTAATGATTTTATTAAAATTAATCTAATAACAAAAATAATTGAAAACATAGTTTTAATTTTTGGTTTATTATTTATTTTTTTAATTACAAACTATTTAAAAC
The DNA here is from genome assembly GCA_016777705.1 of Alphaproteobacteria bacterium. Lineage (GTDB taxonomy): Bacteria > Pseudomonadota > Alphaproteobacteria > Puniceispirillales > Marisalimonadaceae > Marisalimonas. The sequence continues at coordinate 6,283 of JADHQW010000074.1, forward strand.
CAACCTATTCAATACTCTATTTTATTTTAGGATTAGGATCTTTATTTTTAATAAGTATAATTTTTTATAAACAAAATTATTTTATTGAGATCTATAATGTCATTATTTTACAAACTATACTTTTTGTCGTTTTGTTGTATCGAAGATTTGTAGAAGAAAATAAATCTTCTTTAGAGAATGAAAAAAAACAATTAGTACTAAAGAAAGAAAGAGAAATAGCAGGAGAGGTTCAAAAAAAATTATTTCCATCTAATAAAGATACTCAAAATTATGTCTATGCAATAAATATTCCTGCCAAGGATGTTTCGGGAGACTATTATGATTATATTAAGGTTTCTGATGAGGAAATTTATTTCACTTTAGCGGATGTCTCTGGCAAGGGAATTAAAGCTGGAATGTTAATGGCAAACGCTTCCTCTGTTTTTAAGTCACTTTCTAAATTAAAATTTCCAATTAACGAGCTTGCTTTAAATGTTAACAATCAAGTAAAAGAATCCTCTTATAAGGGAATGTTTATTACTGCAGTGATTGGAAAAATAAATATTGTTAAAAAAGAAATTGAATTTGTTAATTTCGGTCATGAAAGTATTATGGTTTTGGATAATAAAAATAATTTTTCTTACATTGAAGCTTCTCATCCACCATTAGGCCTTATGCCTTTGAAATCTTCATCTCTTGTTAAAACATCAATGCTAGACATGAATGATAAAAAGATATTCATTTATACTGATGGAGTGACAGAGGGCTACATTAAAGATCAAGATGAGCTAACAGTTAAAGGTTTAGAGGATTTAATATTAAAAAACAAATCAATGAATCTTCAAGAAGTAATAAATTATGTAACCAACCTTTTAAATAATAGAGACGTTTTAAGAGATGATATTACAATGATGGGATTAGAAATAAATAAAGACAAAAAATAGTTTTGGTAGATAAATAATTTACTTTTAGATTATTTTTTTACTCGACCAGGTCTTTTTCATGAAGACCTTCAAGGTATTTTTCCATAGTAATCATACCTTCTTTTGCTGATGTTTGAAGTGTAGAGGTAATTTGAGCCATCTTACCTTCACGTATTAAATTTCTTATAGCAGTTGTTCCTGTCATCACCTCAAAGCAACCAATACGTCCGCCACCTTTTTTCTTTAATAATTGTTGAGATAGCACCAATCTAATTGAGCCTGCCAACATTGATTGAGCCAATGTTTTTTGTGCAGGAGGGAAAACATCTAATATTCTGGTAATGGTAGAGGAAACATTGCTAGCATGTAAGGTTCCAAAAACTAAATGGCCCGTTTCTGCCGCTGTTAAAGCTAGTGAAATTGTTTCTAAATCTCTCATTTCACCTACTAAAATTACATCTGGATCTTGTCTTAAAGCAGATTTTAATGCTCTCGCAAAACTACCGGTATCTTTTCCAACTTCTCTTTGTGAAATAATACTTTTTTTAGAAGGGTGTACAAATTCAATAGGGTCTTCAATAGTTATTATATTTTCAGCACGTGATGAGTTTATCTGATCAATCATTGCAGCTAATGATGTTGATTTTCCAGATCCAGTTTGTCCAGTCACAAGTATTAAACCATTTTTAAGTTTGATTGCTTCTTTTACGGCATCAGGCAGACCTAGTTTTTCCATTTGAGGTATGTCACTAACAATTTTTCTTAAAACCATGCAAGGACCATTGCTACTATAGTAGCCATTTACTCTATAACGAAAGTCACCCACTACAACTGCAAAATCTAAGTCGCGATTATTTACAATCTCCTGAAGTTGAGATTTATTTAAATTACCTTTCCAAAAAGTTTCAATATCTTCTCTAGATATTATATCCTCCTGGTTTACCACAATAGAACCGTTTTCTCTTAATGCTAAGGGTTGATTAGATCTGATATGAAAATCGGATAAATCATATTGTTTCGCGTAAGTTTTTATTTTATCTTCTAAACTCATGTTATTTTAATTATCCTTTTGAAGCGTTCCTGTCATTTCTTTATAACAATCCATAAAATCATTTATTTCTGAAACTATTTTATCTATATTTTTTTCAATCCAAACTTCAGATATAAATAAACCTTTTTTATTTCTAATCAAATAATTTTTATTAACTAATAATAAAATATTTCTTCGTATAGTTTCCCTAGGAACATCTAAAGTTCTTGATATAAAATTTATTGATACAGGATTAAGTGTTTTTTTAATCAAGTCATTATTTAGTTTCTTTAAATCTTTAATCATAAATTTATGTAGATTTTTAATATTTGTAGAAAAAATAGCTGTTGTAATATTTTTAGGAGTATGATTTTTTGCAGAAAGTTTTACAAAAAAGTTTGTATAAAAACCTAGTATTTTAGTAGACTCAATTACCAGTTTCATATCCTAAGATACTATCAATGACTTTGTTTGTGGTGTCTTGGATACCTAAAATGGGGGGTGTTATATATTAAGTATTTAAGCTGCGAGAATTAACTGTTTATCAATTAGTTTTGATAATTTTTTAATTTTTTCAATTAATAAATTGATATGAGCTTGGTTTATGGTTCTCCATTTTTGAGAAACATAAAGTTTAGAGTTTTTTTTAATTATCCAATTTAAATTAATTAATTCTTCAATTTTTCTTCTGCTGGTTTCTCTAGGCAATTTTAAACCTCTTGCTACAGCATTTATATTGCTGCCAATTGCAGTACTAATGAAGGTGTGATTATCGCATATTACATTCTCTTCTTTAAAACTTCTTAAGTTTACACTGCTAATTATTTTTAATATTTGAGGATAATATGATTTTCCGCCAAATTTATATATATCTTCTGAATAAATTGTAGCTACAAAGTTTTCGATTGCTTTATAATTTTCAGTATTTATCATTATTATTTTACTTGTACCCATAATGGGGGTTAAATAACAATATAAATTGTATATATAATAAATATTATTATATAATTATTGTATAGATAGATAAAATAACCTTATGAATACAGACTTTTTAAATCCAAAATTTATTAGATATTTTTTAAGAGTTGCT
>JADHQW010000075.1 GCA_016777705.1 Alphaproteobacteria bacterium
TTTGTAATCATTTTGCTTCACCGTTAAATGATAAATTTGAAAATATTAATTGGAAATTAAGTGAAAATGGATTTCCTTTAATTAATGATACTCTTGCTTGGTTTGATTGTACTAAGTGGAATGACTATGAAGGAGGCGATCATAAGATATTACTAGGTAAAGTAACTTCATATGGTATTTCAAATATGGATCCATTAACTTTTTGGAATGGAAAAATTTCTTAATTGAAAATATTTAAAATAATTATAACATCAAAAATATTAATATTATGAGGGTGCAATGGCCAAGTGGTTAAAAGAAGGAAAATCTGAGAATGAAATAATTGATGCAGATGCTGAAGTTCGAAAAACTGTAGAAGACATTCTCTCTGATGTCAGCAATAGAGGGGACGCTGCAGTTAGGGAGTTATCTAAAAAGTTTGATAATTATGAACCAGAAAATTTTGTATTAACTGAAAAAGAGATCGAAAACGCAATAAGTAAAGTAGACAAAAGAGATATAGAAGATATTAAATTTGCTCAAACTCAAGTTCGTAATTTTGCAACAAAACAATTAGAATCAATTAAAGACGTAGAAGTTGAAACTTTACCTGGCGTTGTGTTAGGTCACAAAAATATTCCAATGAATGCTGTTGGTTGTTATGTTCCTGGTGGAAAATATCCTATGGTTGCGTCTGCACATATGTCAGTTTTAACTGCTAAAGTAGCTGGGGTTAAAAATATTATGGCATCAGCGCCACCTCAAGAAGGCAAGCCCCATCCAGCAATTGTGGCTGCAATGCATATGGGAGGCGCAGATCAAATACTATGTCTTGGAGGAATTCAGGCAGTTGCAGCGATGGCCATCGGAACTGAATCAATAAAAGGTGTTGATATGCTTGTTGGCCCTGGAAATATGTTTGTGGCAGAAGCTAAAAGACAATTATTTGGGCGTGTTGGTATAGACTTGTTTGCAGGACCTACAGAAACTTTAATAATTGCTGATGAAACGTCTGATCCTGAAATTTGTGCTATTGATCTTTTAGGTCAAGCTGAACACGGTCCAACAAGCCCAGCAATATTGTTAACAACATCAAATAAATTAGCATTAGATACAATTGAAGAAGTTGAAAGACAATTAAAAATATTACCTACAGCTCGCATCGCTTCGGAATCCTGGAATGAATATGGTCAGGTTATTGTTTGTGACGATATAGATGAAATGGTAAATGTTGCTGACGATTTAGCATTTGAACACGTTCAAGTAATGACAAAAGATCCTGATTATTTTCATAAAAATATGACTAATTACGGAGCTTTGTTTTTAGGAGCTAGAACAAATGTAGCTTTTGGTGATAAAGTAATTGGAACAAATCATACTTTACCAACTAAAAAAGCCGCAAGATATACAGGTGGTTTATGGGTTGGTAAATTTTTAAAAACTTGTACATATCAAAAAGTGTTAACTGATGAAGCATCTGCTCTCGTTGGAGAATACTGTTCACGATTATGTGCGCTAGAAGGTTTTTCAGGCCATGGTGAACAAGCAAATATTAGAGTTAGAAGATATGGCGGAAGAAATATCAAGCCATATGCCTCAGCAGAATAGGAGATCGTTATGAATTACCCTAAATTACCTAGTTTTAGATTAGATGGAAAAAGAGCTTTAGTTACTGGAGCTGGTCGAGGAATTGGAATGGGCGCATCTATTGCTTTAGCAGAATCTGGTGCAAACGTTACTTTGGTTTCTAGAACAGAAAAAGAATTAAAAGATTTAACGGATTACATAAACAACCAAGGCTTTAAAGGTTCTTATGAAGTATTGGATGTCAATAATGAAGATGAGGTATCAAATTTTATAAATAATGCTGAACCTTTTGATATACTTATAAATAATGCAGGCACTAATAGGCCTGCAAAACTAATAGATACAAAAATAGAAGACTTTGATTATGTGATGTCTTTAAATGTAAGATCTGTAATAAGTCTAACAAAATTAGTAGTTAAGAAAATGTTAGATAATAATATAAAGGGTTCTATAATTAATGTTTCTTCACAGATGGGGCATGTAGGTGGGCCTAATAGAACTACATATTGTTCAAGTAAGTTTGCCATTGAAGGTTTTACAAAATCATTAGCAATTGAATTAGGGCCGGATGGTATAAGAGTTAATGCAATCTGTCCTACCTTTATTCAAACCCCGATGACTGAACCATTTTTAAAAGATGAAGACTTTAAAAAAGCAACTATTGGAATGATACCTATTGGTAGACTAGGCGAAGTAACTGACTTGATGGGTCCATTTGTATTTTTGGCCTCTGAAGCTTCTTCTTTAATGACAGGTTCAAGTATACTTGTAGATGGTGGCTGGACTGCAAGATGAAATAAAAGCCAAAATAAAATATTATGAATATTGTTTAATAACAACTATTTATACATATTTATTCAGTTAATTAATTAATAAATATTCTCAAGGTTTGTTATGTCAAAAGTTGAATGTGAGTTAAATATAAATGGATTATCTAAGAAGATAAATATTCACAATGACAAACCACTTATTTATGTCATCAGAGATGACTTTGGATTAACCGGCACTAAACTTGGTTGTGGCCTTGAACAATGTGGTAGTTGCGCCGTTATTATTGATGGTGAAAAAAAACTTTCATGTAATTTATTAGCAATTGAATGCGAAAAAAAAGAAATTATCACTGTTGAAGGGCTGCAAATTGAAAGTGAATTAAATCATGTGCAAGAGGCTTTTAGAAAATTTAACGCAGCTCAATGTGGTTATTGTACAAGTGGAATTATAATCAGTGTTACAGCACTTTTTGATAAAAACCAAAACCCATCGTCTCAAGAAGTTCAAAACGCTTTAGATGGTCATTTGTGCCGTTGCGGTTCTCATTCTGTGGTGTTAAGGGCCATTGATAGTTTAATAGAAAATTAGGTTTACTAGTATAATGAATCAATTTAATAGCGGCCCTAGTGTTAATACCTACAACAAATTAAGTCATTGGTTTGATTTCAGTAATCCCGGAATTTTAAAAGTTTACTCTGGTAAAATTGATATAGGACAGCATATTAGCTCTACACTGGCATTAATTACCTCTAAAATCACTGAAATTAAATATGATCAAATAGAAATTATTAAATTAAGCACTGATATTTCACCTAATGAAGGTATTACTGCAAGTAGTTTATCTGTTGCAAATTCAGGATCTGCTATTAAGGCTGCTTCTATTGCTCTTAAAATAATTTTTTTAAATTATGCGTTAGAAAAACTTAAAATTAAAAATGAAGATATTCTTTTTGAAAATGGAGTTATTAAAGATAAGAATTCTAACAAAACTATTTCTTATTGGGATTTTTCTAAAACTGATGAGTTTAGAGAAGTCATTATTCCTGAAATTTTTGATGAGAACTCTCTTAAAAAAATTAATTATGAAAATAATCAAAAAATAGAATTAAAAACCATCAATGAAATTATTACAGGAAAATATAAATATGTTCATGATATTAATTTTCCTAAAATGTTACATTCTAGAATAGTAAGACCTCCTTCTTATCACTGCAAATTAATCAAAGTAAATGAAGACTTTAAAAAAAGACTTGTTGAGAATGAGATTGAACTTTTTGTTAAAGGCTCTTTCGTTGCAATTCTGTCGCTTGATGAGTTTTTGGTTATCAAATTCTTGGAAATTGCTAAAAACAATATTTTTTGGGAAGAAATACAGCAATTATCTAATAATAATGTATTTAGTTCTCTTGAAAAACATGAAAAGGAATCATTGTTAGTTAAATCTGGAGGAGAGGCTTTTTATGAAGAGATACCAGAAAAAAAATCTTTTGATGACCCAAAAATTGAATCATTATCAACGATCTTTAAAAAAAGTTATTTAATGCATGGACCTATAGGGCCATCTGCCAGTTGTGCTATTTATAATGACAAAGAATTTACTGTATTTTCACATAGCCAATCAATCTTTGCTCTAAAACACTCTATCAGCAAGTATTTTGATATTGATTCAAATCTTGTCACTTTGAAATTTATGCCTGGCTCAGGTTGCTATGGTCATAATGGTGCTGATGACGTGGCATTTGAAGCATCTGTGATCGCAAAGGGGTATCCTGAGCGTTATATCTTGTTAAAATGGACACGTGAAGATGAACATTCGTGGGAGCCTTATGGAAGCGCATCTTTAAATAAAGTTTTTGGAGCTATTAATGATGATGGAGAAATTGTTTATTGGTCAAATGAGGCTTATTCGGATACATATTTGTCAAGGCCATCAGATATAGAATTAAATAATTTCATAAGTTTTAAATTTTTAACTAATAATTTTGTAAAAACAAAATCAAAACCTAAAACATCTGCTCATATGGGTATACATAGAAATTTAGATCCAATATATAATTTCAAAGAAAATAGATTAGTAAAAAACTTAGTTCACGATTTGCCATTGAGGACATCTGCATTAAGGACTTTAGGTGCTTTCGCTAATATAACAGCATCTGAAAGTTTTTTAAATGATTTGGCATCAATTAAAAATATAGATCCTTTTGACATTAGAATAAATCATTTAGATGATGAGCGTGCCCTTGCTGTTCTTAAGAGCCTAAAAAAAGAAATGGACTTTTTTAAACCTAAAGAAGATAGCTTTAGAGGCATAGCGTTTTCAAGATATAAAAATTCTGCGGCATATTGTGCAGTAGGCGTAGAATTAAATGTTACCGATGATTTAGAAATTAAATTAAATCATGCTTGGATATCTGTAGATGCTGGAGAAATTGCTTATGAAGATGGCATAAAAGCGCAGGTAGAAGGTGGATTTATTCAAGCAGCCAGTTGGACTTTATACGAAGAAGTGATTTTTGACTCAAAAGAAATAATTTCTAAAGATTGGCATAGTTATAAAATTATAGGTTTTGATAATATTCCTGTTTTTACTACAAGTATAATTGACCAAAAAGGTTGTGCTTATTTAGGTGTAGGTGAGGTAGTAGCAGGACCTACTGGAGCCGCAATTTCAAATGCATTGTGTAATGCCCTTGGCCAAAGAATAAAAACATTGCCATTTACCAAGGATAATATTACGAAAGAATTATTAAATTAATTTATCTACATATTTATCAAAAATTTATTAAGGATCTATTGAGATGACAAAAAAAACCTCAGGTATGTATAAGAATCTCACCAACTATGGGGATAGTGAGTTTTCAATTTTTTTGAGAAAGGCCTTCATCAAAGGGATGGGTTATTCAGAAGAGATGCTTAATAAGCCAATTATAGGAATAACTAACACTTATAGTGACTATAATCCGTGCCACGGAAATGTGCCAGATTTAATAAAAAGTGTGAAAGCTGGGATATTATCTTCAGGTGCCATACCATTAGAATTTCCTACAATAAGTATTCATGAATCTTTTGCTTATCCAACGTCTATGTATTTAAGAAACTTGATGTCAATTGATACAGAAGAAATGATGAAAGCCCAGCCAATGGATTCATGTGTTTTAATAGGCGGATGTGATAAAACAGTACCCGCTCAATTAATGGGTGCGTTTAGCGCAAACATTCCTGCTATACAACTAGTTACTGGGCCTATGCTCACTGGCTCTCATAGAGGAGAGAGAGTAGGGGCTTGTACTGATTGTAGAGGTTATTGGGCAAAATTCAGAGCAGAAGAAATAGATCTTGCTGAAATTAATGAAGTTAATAATCAGTTAGTTCCTACTGTTGGAACATGTGGTGTAATGGGCACCGCTAGTACAATGGCACTAATTACTGAAGCTCTTGGCATGATGATATCAAATGGGGCTTCAGCACCAGCCGTTTCTGCTGAACGAAAAAGAATTGCAGAGGAAACTGGTAAAGTGGCTGTTGAAATAGCCAGCAAATCATTTAACCCAAAAAGTTTCTTAACTTTAAAAAATTTCAAAAATGCATTGACTGTTTTGTCTGCAATTGGTGGATCAACTAATGGAATAGTTCATTTGACAGCTATGGCTGGCAGGCTTGGGATAGACATTGATCTTAATGAATTTGATAAAATGACAAAAGACACACCCATGATTGTTGACTTAAAGCCGTCTGGTTCAGGTTATATGGAAGATTTGTTTAAATCGGGAGGGCTTCCTAGAATTTTAAATGAATTAAAAGATTATCTTTATTTAGATGCTATTACAGTCACGGGCGAAACTATCAAAGAAATTATTGATAAAAACAAATATAATTGGAAGCAAGAAGTTATAAGAAAAGTTGAAAATCCTATTTTTGATAAGGGTAGTATAGCAGTATTAAAAGGAAATCTTGCTCCAAGATCGGCTATAATTAAACAATCAGCAGCAAGCAAAGAATTATTAGCTCATGAAGGTGTTGTTGAGGTGTTTGAGAATCTTCAAGATTTAGCGAATAGAATTGATAGTGATGATTTAAATGTTACTAAAGACAGTATTCTTCTCCTAAAAAATATTGGACCAATAGGAGCGCCAGGCATGCCTGAGGCAGGCTTAATACCTATTCCAAAAAAATTAGCTAAGCAAGGTGTTAAGGACATGGTAAGGATTTCTGATGGAAGAATGAGTGGAACTGCAGCAGGAACAATTATTTTGCATGTCTGTCCAGAGGCTGCCGCTGGTGGAACTTTAGACATCGTAAAGAGTGGCGATATTATAAAATTAGATGTTAAACAAAGATTATTAGAACTTAAATTATCTGATGAAGAAATAGCAATCAGAAAAAAGAGCAAAAAAAGTAATACAGAAATTAAAAGAAGGGGTTACGATAAAATATTCCATGAAAGCGTGCTTCAAGCAGATAAAGGGGCTGATTTTGATTTCTTAAGGCCTGTAAAATAAAATATTTATTAAATTTTAATATACTCTTTCATATGAGGGTAAGTTTGAAAGTAATTTTCATGAAAATTATTTGTTGCTTTTTTAAAATCCTCTAAACAATCTTTGTCAATATTTTCAATTTTTATGTTTTTTGACTTTATTTTCTTTATTAAGATATCATCTTCACTAATCGCTAACTTTCTCTGAAATTTAGTTGTTTCTTTAGATTTTTTAATTAAGAATTTCTTGTTTAAATCTGACAATTTATTGAAATAATCATCATTAATTACAAATAAACAAAACCCAAAAATATGTGATGTTAAAGAAACGAATTCCTGTTTTTTATATACTCCAAAATTCCAGTAATTAGTTAAAGGATTTTCTTGTGCATCTATATCATTTTTTTCTACAGCTAATTTAAAATCTCTTACGTCTAGAGGTTTTGGTATAAATCCTAATTTTCTAAAAATTTCTATATGAAGTGGGCTAGGGGTAGTTCGTATTATTTGTCCTTTGCAATCAGAAAGATTTTTTATTAATTTTATTTTAGAACTTATATGTCTAATACCATTGTCCCAAAAACCTAATAGTTTTAAATTTTTAATTTTTAACTTATTATCTATATAATTGAATAAATCTGATTTTAATGAGTTATATGCTTCATTTCTGTTATTGAATAAATAAGGTAAGTCTAAAATTTGGATTTCTGGCAATATTTTCTCAAAATAACTAGATAATAAGTATGAAGCGTGTATTTCTCCTAGTTGTGTCTTCTCGATTAAACTTGAGGCTTTGTCTCCATCATTAGTGATATCCATTATAAAATCAGTAATGAATTCACTACTTAATTCATCAATAAAATATTCAACTGATTTGGTGTGTATTGAACCAGAGCCTTGATAACCAGCTATAATTAGATTTTCTTTCAATATAAACTTCTTACTTTATTTTGAATAATGAGCAGGCATTGCCACCAGTAATCATTTCAATTTGATCTTTTGAAAGCCCTTCAGTTCCCATAACATGTTCTATAGGATCATCTTCAGCCATATCATAGGGATAATCAGTACCCATAATTATATGATCAGCTCCATATTTATCTACAAGATATTTTAGTTGGTCAAATGAAAATACAACGGTATCAAAATACATTCTTTTTAGGTAGTCTGATGGCTTATGCTTGAGATTGTTGCCTCTACAGTCAGGCCTGGCTCCCCAGGCGTGATCAATTCTAGCTGAATATGCCGGTAGATAACCACCACCATGGGCAACAAAGATTTTTAAATTTGGATTTTTTTCCATTGTCCCATCATAAATTAAATGATGAAGAGCAGCAGTGGTGTCCATGGGGTTGCCAATTATGTTAATGAAATAATGATCTTTTAATCTTTCTCCTTCTGGATAACCATTAGGGTGAAGAAAAATAGGGATATCTAACTTTGTAGCTGTTTCCCAAATACCATCATAAGAAGGGTGTGATAACTCTTTCCCGTCTTGAAATGTAATAATCTGAAAACCTCTAATATCAAGTTCATTTACACATCTTTCCATTTCTTTGACAGCAATATCACCGTTCTGCATTGGAAGAGTTCCTAATGCAACAAACCTATCTTTTCGATTATTAGCTGTTTCTGAAAGTTTGTTATTAATAGTTTCTATAGCTTTGAATGCAACTTCACTTTTTATATTACAATAATGCTGAAAGGGAACAGGTATCAAAACTTGTAGATCAATGCCTTGTGAGTCCATTTTTTTTAATCTTGTTTCAACATTAGTTAAATCCATAAATCTATCTTTAACCTGCTGAATATTTTGATTTGTGGTAATTTGGTTTGCATGTCTAAAAGCAGGGATATCTTGTTGGTCAAATATTCCTTGGACGAGGTCTGCTGCTTCTTGAACATGAAGATGACAATGGGCATCTACAGTTTTAGAAGAAGGTCTTATCTCTATTCCTGGTTTTCCATGTTTTCTTCCTGAAGTAGAACCATAAGGCTTTATAGACATTAATATCTCCATCTAAATTAAATTATATTCAGATTATATTATAAATTTATAAGACACAATTTATTAGATATTTTTAATTTTTTAATTAATTTTATTATTAATTAAATTTAATAACTTATTGTTTTTATTATTTTTTATATGATTATGTAAGTTTGTTAATTATAATAAGCGTAGTAGTAGGCGATATAAAATATTGTATAATAAATATTATACATTTGTCGCATAATATATATTATGTAAATTATATATTGATAACTAAGCCATCATAAGCAGGATAAACGCCAGATGGACACAATTTTGATACTGTATCATGGTCTGACTCTGGGCTCAAATGTGTTAAATATGCAACACGTGGCTTTAAATCAGCTAGCCACTTAAAG
>JADHQW010000076.1 GCA_016777705.1 Alphaproteobacteria bacterium
CGCCGTGAGGATGAAATTTTCCCATGACATCACCAACAACTCTTGCAGATTTTTTATAACCTTGATTATAATTTAACTTAAGTTGACGCATAGCAAATAAAACCCGCCTATGCACAGGTTTCAAACCATCTCGTACATCTGGCAGAGATCTTGAGGTGATTGTAGAAAGTGCATATGACAAATATCGTTCTGAAATTGCTTTAGAAAAACTAGTTAGATTAATATTTTTTTCATTTATTTTGGTGTTATCCATGTATAATACTCTGACACAGTTAAAGTTTTTCAATCATTTCAATTAATCTATTTCTAGCATTAGGTAAATAAGTGTTTGATTGATCATTAATTGATATTAATAATTTATTTTTAAAAAAATAAGAAGTGATTTTTAACCCAGCTATAATATCTTGATTGAAATTTGAACCAATTAAATCCTCTCCACCAAGAAACCTGGGTAATAAAAGTAGCTTTGGAGCAAATTTACCGCTTCCTTCTTTAGATACTGCTTTTCCAGTTTTAGGACTTACAAAATACAGATTATTTTTTTTTCCTGTAACAGCACATTCATTCAAATTTAGAGAAAAGCCTATTGAAGATAAAAGTCCTATTTCCCATTTCACGTATCCCTCAACCCACATATTTTGAGAGTTTTTATCATCTATTAATAAAAGGTTAATAAAAGCCTGAGTTGCATTAAAAACTTCAGAATACTTTTGTCTTTCTGGTAGAACTTTTTCTAATAATGTGCAAATTGAGAAGATGGCTTGTAATTTAACTTTATCATCTAATATTTTTCCTACAACAGATGAAATCAATTCAATTTTAAAATTACCCATTTGCTCAATTAACCTAGATTTCCAAAAAATATCTACTAAATTTCCAGGCTGTACATGAGAAGCTATATTTTTTTTGTTATAATTAGTAATCCAACCTAAATGCCTTCCATGCTCTAAAGTAAGAAGATTTGCTATAATTCCTTTTTCACCATACTTTCTAACAGATAACACTATGCCTTTATCTCTCCATTCAGGCATTATAATCCAAACCAATTGATGAGTACTTAGAGGGGTCATCCATCCAATTTTTTTTAAATTTTACAAATAAAAAAAGGTGAATTTTACAGCCTAATAACTCTTGTAATTCTTCACGAGCCAATGAACCGACCCTTTTAATATTTTTACCTGATTTACCTAATACTATTGGTTTATGACTATCTTTATTAACATATATGGTTTGCTCTATACGAATGCTATTATCAATATTAACTGTCCATTTCTCAGTTTCAACCATCAAATTATAAGGTAGCTCTTTATTTAATAAATTGAATAATTTTTCTCTAGTTATTTCTGAAGCTAACAAAGATTGTGGTAAATCTGATATTGTACCTGCATCATACATAAAAGGATGTATTGGCATTGCGTTAGCTAAGAATAATTTTAAATCTTCACATCCACTTCCATTTTTTGCTGATATTAAAAATATTTTTTCAAAGTCAAATTTTTTTTTGATTTCAGCTATTCTCTCGAGAAGTTTATCTTTTAATAACAAATCTATCTTATTCAGAACTAAAATAACATTAGAATGGATTTTAAAAATATTTTCAATAACTTCTATACTGTAGTCATTCAATCTGTTTTTAGAAATATCATGAATAAAAACAACTTTATCAGAATATTTCAATTCTGACCAAGCAGCAGATACCATAGCTTTATCTAACCTCCTCTTTGCAGCAAAAATTCCTGGGGTATCAATAAAAATTATTTGTGATTGTGAATGATCTTCAAGAGTACAAACGCTCAAACCTTTGACACAAAATCTTGTAGTTTGTACCTTATGTGAGACAATAGAGACTTTTCTGCCAACTAACTTATTGAGTAAAGTTGATTTTCCGGAATTCGGGACTCCCAATATATTAACAAACCCTGATCTATTTTTAAGTCTATTTTCCAAAATAAAATTTAACCACCATAATCCATAAATTAAATCTTTAGAACACCTAATAATTTTAAGGCAGCAGCTTCTTCTGCATTCTTTAAACTTGAACCTTCAGACACTACTTTGTTAATTTTATCAATACTAACTGAAACCATGAATTTTGGTTTGTGGTCAGTGCCAGTTTTATTTATAATAGTATATTTTGGTAAACATTTATATTTATTCAGAGAATATTCTTGAAGAAGTGATTTAGGATGTTTAGTTGGTTCTGAGTTAATTAAATCAATATCTATTATTTGATTTATAATAAAATTTTTAGAACTGTGAAAACCTGTATCTAAATAAATTGAAGCTATAACTGACTCAACAACATCACTCAAAACTGATTTATTAAACTCTAAACTATCACCTTTTTGAAACTTAATAAAATCAGATAAATTAATTTTTATTGCATATTCAGCTAAAGCATTTTGATTTGCATATCTTTGTAAATAATTATTTAACATTCCTTCATTAGCATCAGGAAATAGTTTAAAAAAATATTCTGCAAGAACTAATCCAAGCACTCTATCTCCAAGAAACTCTAATCTTTCATAATTTTTAATGTTTTTTTGAGAATTTTCTGGTACGTAACTCGAGTGAACCAAAGCTTCTTTTAATAAATTAATATCTTTAAACTTATAATTGATTTTTTTTTGAAGATCATTAATCAACACTATTCAATAGCCTTACCAATTCTTTCAAACCTTATAGATTTATGCCATTTCCAGAATTCAAAAAATGAAGCTGAACTATTATGCGAGAAAAATATAATCTGTGCTTTACCAATCAAGTTTATTTTTGGAACAAATCCTACTTCAGGAGTTCTACTATCTCTACTATTATCTCTATTATCACCCATAAAGAAAAAATTATCTTTAGGTACCTTAAATTCAATTGTTTCGTCAAAAGGGTCTGTATCACTGGATTCAATAATATAGTGAAATTTAGAATCTTCAAATTTTTCTTTATATTGAATAAAAATTTTCTCGTCTCCATAACCATTTTGAAATTTAAAACCTATATTTGTTTTAATTCTTTCAACAGGTTTACCATTAACAAATAAAATTCCTTTTTTAACTTGAACGGTGTCATTTGGTAATGCAACAAGACGCTTTATATAATCAATACTCTCGTCACCTGGTTTTCTAAAAACGATTACATCTCCTCTTTTTGGTGAATTATCAAAAATTCTTCCTTCAATTGGAGCAATACCAAAGGGGAAACTGTATTTAGAATATCCATATGAATATTTTGAAACAAACAAGTAATCACCTACAAGTAATGTAGGTATCATGGAGCCTGATGGGATATTAAATGGTTCAAAAAAAATAGATCTAAAGACAATTGCTATAGAGCCCGCCACCATAAGGGTCTTTAAAAGTTCTCTAAATGAGTTTTTACCATTACTTTTTGAAACACTCATAAATTTAACTCCTGAAAATGTCTATGATAATAACATTTACCTTATGCATCACCTAAACTAATGGAGCAAGAGAAATCACAACAAAAGCTAAAACATATGGAGGTTCATCGGAAATAGAGATATCAAATATAAGTTTATTATTGAGTTCTATTTCTTTATTCATAATATATTTTTGAGTACGACCTGAAAAAAATAAATATGGTTTTCCATTTAGGTTAT
Source organism: Alphaproteobacteria bacterium (assembly GCA_016777705.1). GTDB lineage: Bacteria > Pseudomonadota > Alphaproteobacteria > Puniceispirillales > Marisalimonadaceae > Marisalimonas. The sequence goes on from JADHQW010000076.1 coordinate 3,617, forward strand.
TAAGAATCTCTATTTCTTTAAAAACCAAACCATCACCTCTTTTTGGACTTAGAGCTTTCCAAACAGCTTCCTTAGCAGCAAATCTCTTACCTAAAAACAAGCTAATGTTTTTTGATTTGTTTTCAATGATTTTTATTTCATTAGTGCCAAAAATTCTACCCACAAATGTTTGATTATATTTTTTTAAAATTTTATCTATTCTTGAAATTTCAAGAATATCTGTACCTATTCCAAATATCATATGGTAGATTCTTTAATAATCTTTTTCATTTTAAAAATAGAATTTTCTAATCCATTAAAGATTGCATCACTAATTAAAAAATGGCCAATATTTAACTCTTTTATATTAGGAATAGATGCAATTAAAGAAACGTTCTCAAAATTCAAGCCATGACCTGCATGGCAATTAATATTAAAATCATTTGCTATTTGGACAGCCTCTTTAATTTTATTTAGTTCAGTCTCTAAATTTAATTGCATACCGAATCCTTCAGCATATGCTCCTGTATGAAGCTCAACAACTTTTATCCCAAGATCTTTAGTTGCAATTATTTGGTCTTTATCAGGGTCAATAAAAAGAGTAACATTAATATCATTATCCAGTTCATCTTTAACAAGTTTTTCAAGCTTGTTAAAATTTTTACTTACATCTAATCCCCCTTCAGTAGTTATTTCTTTCCTATTCTCCGGAACAAAACATACTGAATGTGGTTTATATCTATTTGCGATCTCTATCATATCAGGGTTTGCTGCTATTTCTAAATTAAGTGGTATTTTGATAACGCTTAATATAGATTTTAAATCGTTTTCATTTACATGCCTTCTATCTTCTCTTACGTGAACAGTAATTAAATCTGCACCTGCATTTTCAGCTATTATTGCAGCTCTAGTGATTTGAGGATCATTACCACCTCTTGCGTTTCTTAATGTCGCCACGTGATCAATATTAACTCCCAATCGAATGTTATTAATCAAATTATATATCCTTTGAGTTATTATGTAATGTTTTCTTAGCTTTTGATTTTTTATAAGATGAAACAAAGCTATACGTAATTAAAAATGTTATTAACCATATTGGAAATGATATAATAGCTCCTCCTATTAACATGGGAATAAAGATTTCGTAAGTTTGATTTAAAATCATATCAATACTAATCTCTGAATTTAAAATTAGTTGATTTTTTGATGTTATAAAAATTCCTACATTATAAATTAAACTCCAAATAAATGGAAAAGTTAATGGGTTACCAATGAATGTTCCAATCAAAGATGCAATAACATTGCCTCTGATAAGAAAAGCAAAAAATATAGCTAATAAAAAATGAAAACCCAAAAGCGGGGTGAATGAAACCATTGAACCACATGCAAAACCTGAAGCAATTGCATAAGAGGAGGCTGGTAATCGAGCTAATTTCAATTTATAAAAGTAAATAAGCCTCTCTACCTTTTTGATTAATAATTTAGGATAATAAAAAATTTTATTTAACAAAATTTTCCTAATCTTTGCCTCTTTCAACATTCTCAACAAATTGTGACAATCTTATTGCCGCTATTATCTGATTTAAATGATTAATGTTTTTTATTTCTAAATCTATATTGAACTTATAAAAATCTATATCCCTAGATATTACTTGAATATTAGAAATATTACCATTGTTAGTACTAATTATTTTGGTTATTTCTGCTAAGCTTCCTGGTTCATTGGCTAGCACTGTTACTAGACTTCCTTTGTGAAAAGTGTCACCCTCTCTTTCCCACGATATTTCAAGCCACATTTCTGGCATATCATTAAATTTTTCAAGTGAGAAACAATCTAACGCATGAACAGTAATTCCTTTTCCTGTGGTAACAATTCCCACAATTCTTTCACCAGGTAATGGGTGACAACAATGAGCATAATGAATTGCCATTCCTGGGATAACTCCCTTCAGTTTAACACTATCATGAGACGATGGTTTTTTTAATGATGGTAAGGTTGGCGACACCTTTTTTTTATCAGGATACAAGAAAGTTATTACGTTTCTTGAATTAATATTACCTTTACCAATTTCAATTAATAATTCTTGCAAGTCAGAAAGACCAAATTCATTAATGACTTTAATCAAACTTTTTTCATGCATCCTTTTATTCTGTTGCCTATATTCTTTTTGAAGTAAAGCAGTTCCTAGATGCAAAAATTCTTTAATTTCTCTGTTTTTTATAAATCGTTTTATACCTGATTTAGCTTTTCCAGTAATACAACTATTAACCCATTTTGGATCTGGAAAACCATTTTTTGATGTTAATATTTCAACTTGATCTCCATTTTTAATTTCTGTAGTTATCAATCTGTTTTTATTATTAATTTTTGCTCCAACAGCAGCATTACCAACTTCTGAATGAACAGCGTAGGAAAAATCAACAGCATTTGCACCTTTTGGTAGAATTATTAAATTACCTTTAGGGGTAAAGCTAAAAACCTGATCATTATACATTTCTAATTTAGTGTTCTCTAGAAACTCTTCTGGCTCACTACTTTCTTCTAAAACCTGAATAAGTTCCCTCACCCATTTATATCTAATTGTCTCTGATGATTTAGCACCTTCTTTATAAATCCAATGCGCCGCTACTCCATTAAGAGCAAATTCATTCATGACAGATGTTCGAATTTGAACTTCAATTCTTGTTTTTTTTGGACCAATTAAACTTGAATGAAGCGATTGATATCCATTTCGTTTTGGCGCAGATATATAATCTTTAAACCTACCCATAATAGCTGAATATTTTTGATGAAGTAAGCCAAGAGTAGTATAACATTCATTAACATCATCTACTATTATTCTAAAAGCCATAATATCAGACAATTGATCCATACTCAAATTTTTGAATTGCATTTTCTTCCAAATAGAATAGCTACTTTTGACTCGACCTGAAATCATACAATTTATGTTGTTTTTTTTTAAAAACCTTTCCAATTCTTTTGTGATAATAGGAATATTTAACTCATCCTGAGAATAAATTAATTTTAGTCTTTTTAAAATAGAGTCTCTTGTTTCTGGCTTAAGTTCTGCAAAACAACGATCCTCTAATTCTCTTTGAATAGCATTTATTCCAAGACGTTCTGCTAAAGGTGCAAAAATTTCTAGCGTTTCATAACAAATTCTTGACCTTTTTTTATCATTTTGAATTCCCTTTATAGTCCTAATATTATGAAGTCTGTCGGCTAACTTTACTAAAAGAACTCTTATGTCATCAGACGATGCTAAAAGGAGCTTTCTAAAATTTTCAGCTTGTGCTGATCCAAACCTTATATCCAATCTTGATAATTTGGTAACTCCGTCAACTAATTTTGAAATTTCTTCGCCAAATTCATTTTTTATTAAGTCTAATGAGACATCACTATCCTCTACCACATCATGAAGCAATGCTGTTATTATAGTAGAGGAATCCAATTTCATATCTATCAAAACATTAGCAACAGCTAAAGGGTGAGTAAAATATTGTTCACCACTAGATCTATACTGATTAGCATGAGCCTTTTTTGATAAAATAAATGCTTTATTTATAACTTCTTTTGAAGCAAAGCTATCATATTTTGAAATTTTATTATAAAGCTTATTAGCAGTCAGATTCATTTGATATATATTTTTTCTATAATAAATAATTTATATATTAAATATATGAATTATTTATTATATGTAAAACTATTTAGATAAATCAATCTTCATCGTTTAACAAAGTCTGTGAAATATCTTCAAATGATGACTCATCGTCAATTTTATTATTATTCATCATGAAGTCATTGTTAGAGGTCGGTTCTTTCTTAGTTTCATTTAAATAAGCCGCAAATTCATCTTCTAAAGATACATCATCTTCAATATTAGCTTCTTCTCTAATTATATTTTTTTGCATGGATTTTATAAATCTATCCTCTAAAGTCTCATGATCAACTGCATCAGATGCAATTTCTCTAAGAGAAACAACAGGATTTTTATCATTGTCTCTTTCAACTTCAATTGGCATACCGTTAGAGATTTCTCGTGAACGTTGGGCTGCTGCTACAACTAGATCAAATCTATTTGGTATCTTTTTAATACAATCTTCAACTGTTACACGTGCCATTAATAAACTCCTTTTTGTAGATGTTGTTCTAAAGAATTAATTAAAAAAAATCAATTTATTATTTAAATTCTGAGAATAATTCTAATTCTTGTTGGTCCAATTGGTTTAAAATTTCTGCCACACTAGTTTTCAATATTGGATGAATCCAATTTTTTTCTATTTCATACAAAGGTTGCATAACAAATCTTCTTAAGTGTGCTCTTGGATGAGGAAGAATAATGTCTTTACTATCGTGTATTGTAGAAGAATAATCTATTAAATCTAAATCAATTATACGCGCCTCATTAATATTTTTTCTTATTCTACCAAATTTTTTTTCAATAACATGTAATGAGTTAAGAACGTCAAGTTCATTTAAAATTGTGCTTGCTACTAAGACACTATTAAAGAATTTGGGTTGATCACTTTTTGGAATAGGATCAGAACTATACCAACTTGATTGTTTTTCAACAATAATTGACATAGATTTCAATGATTTAATTGCTTCTTGGCAAATTTCCACTGGATGAAGGCCATTTTTTGAGTGTAAATTTCCACCAATAGCAACTATTATTTTCTTGTGGCTCATTATATATATAAAACTATCTGTTGGATTGATTACAGGTTTAATTATTATTTTTTAAAAGTCTATGCTTTTCTCTATCCCAATCCCGTTTTTTAATCACTTCTCTTTTATCTACTTTTTTCTTACCTTCAGCAATACCAAGAGAAATTTTTGCTAAACCTCTTTGATTAAAAAAAAGACTTAATGGCACAACGGTACATCCATCTTTTTTAATTTGGCCTAAAATTTTATTTTTTTCTTTTTTATGTATTAATAATCTTCTTACACGTTTAGGTTCGTGATTTTGACCTAATGCAGCAGAACTATATTCAGGAATATTAGAATTTATTAAAACAACATGACCATATTCTTCGGTTGCATATGCCTCGGCAATACTAGCCCTACCAAGCCTTAAGCTTTTAACCTCACTACCTAATAATACAATTCCAGCCTCAATTGTATCTACAATAGAATAATCAAATTTAGCTCTTCTATTTTCTGCAATTCTACCGTGAGATATACTTTTTGAAACAGTTTTTTTCATTATAGGTTTCTATTTAAATCAAACCTGTTTTTTTAAGGGCGTCTTTAACCTTCAACTTACTATCTTCTTCAATTTCTACTATAGGCAACCTTGCATCAGATGAACAAATTCCTAATAAAGAAGCAGCATATTTCAATGGACCTGGACTTGTTTCACAAAAAAGAGCGTCATGTAAAGGCATTAATTTTTTATTAATTTCTTGAGCAGTATTAATATCACCTTGCTTCCAAGCGTTGTGCATTCGTGATAATAAATTAGGTGCAATATTGGCTGTTACAG
>JADHQW010000077.1 GCA_016777705.1 Alphaproteobacteria bacterium
AGAAAAATTAACTTCTTATTCAATGGGAATGTTCGTTTTATTTTTTGGAACCAAAAAACAATATAGCAATATAGCCCATCATTCAATTTGGTTAGGTAAGAGATTTAAAGGTTTGTTAAAAGATATTTTTGATAACAAAGTTTTAAGTGAAGATTTCTCCTTATATATTCATAGACCAACTGCAACTGATAAAAGTTTTGCGCCTAAAGGCTGCGATAGTTTTTACGTACTATGTCCTGTTCCAAATCTTCAAGGCCACGTTGATTGGAGTAAAGAGGGTATAAAATTACAAAATAGAATAATAGAAGCTCTTGAAAAAACAATTTTGCCTGATCTTAAAAATAACATTTGTGACGATTTTTTTATGACACCTCTGGACTTTAAAAATGATTATCGTTCAACACATGGTGCAGGTTTTTCTATAGCACCTATTTTTTCACAATCTGCTTGGTTTAGGTATCATAATAAAGATCCTCATATAAATAATTTATTTTTTGCTGCAGCGGGAGCGCATCCAGGTGCAGGCGTTCCTGGTGTATTGTCGTCTGCAAAAATTGTAGAGAGCTTAATCAAATAAGTGAGATCTTGTATGGATCAACATGTTTCAAATGCTAAATTAACATTAAAAAAAAATGGTAAAAGTTTTTACTGGGCTGGTAAATTTTTACCTTCTGCATATATCGATAGGGCTTCTGAATTATATCAATTTTGTAGGGTTTTAGACGACATTGCTGATAGTGGTGAAAGAGGGTCATTACAAACATTAAAAAAAATAAAATCAAATTTTATAAATTATAAAGAATTAAAATTTAAAAATAATTATAATTTAAAATATCCAAGCTTTTTTAATATATATTCCAAAAAAGCAGCAACGCATCTAATTGATGGGTTAATTTTAGATCAAAGCACTGTATTGTTTAAAGAAGAAGAAGAGTTAATTCAGTATTCATATTATGTGGCGGGAACTGTTGGTCTAATGATGTGTGATGCTCTTAAATGTAAAAATAAAGAAGCTTATTTATTTGCTATTGATCTTGGAATAGCTATGCAGCTTACTAATATTGCAAGAGATGTTTTAGAAGATGCAAAAATGGGAAGACGTTACATACCAGGTTCATGGATAAATAATATTTCTCCAAATGCCATGATACAAGGTGTAAATGATAATAATACAGAGATATTTAGAACAGTTTCTTTTGGTATAAAAAAATTATTAAATCTCGCAGAGAAATATTATTATAGTGGAACTCAAGGGTTAATCTTTCTGCCATTGAAAACTAGAATAGCAATTTCAATTGCATCGGGTGTATATAGACAAATAGGTATTCAATTAAAATTAAAAAATTATTGTTGGTACAATGGAAGGCAAGTAACGTCAAATATAACAAAAGCAAAAGTTACTTTTTTTAAAATAATTGAAGAATTTGTTAGAAACAAAAATAAAAAAAATCATGATCCTGAACTACATAGGTTTTTAAAAGAGATTATTGTAAGTGAGTAGTAAAGAAATAAATATCATTGGTGGTGGTTGTGCGGCATTTTCATTAGCTAGGTTTAACAATTTATTACCACAATATAAATTTAATTTATTCTTGAAGGAGCAACATCAACCTATAAACGATCATTACTGGGGATTTTGGAAATTTAAAGAGAATCAAGAAGCTTACGATAATTCTTATTGTTCCTGGAATAACTGGGCTATAATAACTAGTAATTCAAAGAATATATTATCTTCAAAAAAACATCCTTATTGTGTTATTAAAAGGCAAAAATGGTTAAATTTTTGTCTAAGTAAGCTTCAGAATAAACAAGTAAATCTATTTAATAGAAAAATTTTAGAAGATAACGAAGAGTTATTTGATGGAAATTATAAGTTAAATGGGGACTATATTTTTGATAGTAGGCCGCCTAAAATGCCATCAAATATTTTATTGCAACATTTTGAGGGTTATGTAGTTAATTCAAAAGATGAAATATTTGACGATAAAACTGTTATTTTAATGGACTTTAGGTGCGATCAATCTAAGGGTATGCACTTTATCTATCTTCTTCCATTCAGTAAAAAAACTGCTTTAGTGGAATCCACCATGTTTTCAAAACACTTGGAGTCCAATAATTTTTACGATAAAGCAATTTTAAAATATTTAAAAAAATATTATAATTTAAAATCGTTTACAAAAAGCAATCATGAAAAAGGAATAATCCCCATGCATGATGTATCTTTAATGTCAAAAAAAATATTCAATATTGGAACTAGAGGAGGCGCTGTAAGGCCCTCTACAGGATATGCATTTACGTTTATACAAAAACAAGTGTTACAAATAAAGGATCAGTTGATTTCAGGTAAAAAAATTAATACTAACATTCATTCCAAAATAGATTTATTTTTAGATAAAATTTTTATTCGAGTTATAGATAAATATCCTGAAATAGCCCCAACTATATTTTCTAATTTAGCAAAAAATATAAATGGTGACGAAATGGCAAGGTTTATGTCAGGTAATTGTGATTTTAAAACCAATTGGAAAATAGTTTTTTCAATGCCCAAAATACCCTTTATTAAATCTTTTTTTAAAATTATATTTTAATGATGTTAGATCTTTCTTTAAATTTGATTGATTATGTATCATTGTTTTTAATTATATTTGTGGGCATTCCTCATGGAGCTCTAGACGGTGCAATTTCCATTACATTAGGTTGTTCTAAAAGAGTTATATTACAGTTAGGTTTTTTTGGAGCCTATATATTAGTTTCTGCTGGTGTAATCATAATGTGGTATTTTTTTCCAGTAGTTAGCCTTATCTTTTTTTTATTTATAAGTATTTTTCATTTTGGTTGTGGCGATTTAAATTGGAAAAAAAATAAAACTTATTTGATAAATGGCTACTTCCATGGAGGTTTAGTCGTATTAGGTATTATTTTTTGTAATAAACTCGAGGTTAGTTATTTTTTTTCTGTCTTATCAGGTAATCAATTATCATTATTATGGACATGTTTATATTTAGGGATAATTCTTTGGTTAAGTGCGTTAACTTTCATTGTTTTTAATTTTAAGAAGATGAAATTATCTAGAAATTATATAAGTTTAATTATTATTATGATCGTATTTATTACTCTGCTTCCGCCATTACCTGCATTTGCCATTTATTTTTGCTTGATACATAGCTTTAATCACATAAAAAGAGTTGTTCCTACTTTGCTTAATTTCATGGAGAAAGGTAAAGCCATATCATTAATGATTACTCTTTCAGTTTTAAGTTGGTTAGGTGGAGCAGTTGCTCTTTATTATATTTTAAATTTAAATATTTTTCCTGAGGCAATTTTAAAAGTTACATTTATTGGTTTAGCGGCATTAACATTCCCACATATGATTTTAGTAGATGGGTTTTTCAGGTCAAAATATAAGATATAATTTTACTGAATGAAATTAATATAATTACCTAAAGAAGAAATCGTCAAAATCAAACCAACTGTTACATTTGATTTAAATATTTTAAGGGGATCATACTTCTTTAAGTCATTTAATTTTAGGATTTGATTGACAAAATGACATCCAACTAAAGTTACACCTATAAACCAAAAAAAACTAGCTTCTAAAAAATATCCCCCTATTAACAATAAAATAAATGTAAAAAAGTACATACATCCTACAAACGTACTTAGAAAGTTTTTAGCTGATACAGCTGAGTTTTGTATTCCAAAAACTTCGTCTTCACTTTTGTCTTGGCAACCATATATGGTGTCATAACCAATGATCCAAAATACTGTAGCAAAATACATTATAAAAATACCAATGGTCCATTCTTGATTTGCAGCTGACCAAGCTGTTGGTACAGACCAACTAAATGTTAAACCTAAAATGATTTGAGGCCATTTAGTAAATCTTTTTGCTAAGGGGTAAATTATAACTAGGGGGAGGGAAGATAATGCGATATACCACGTATTTATATTAAGTTGGTATAGACAAATTATACCAATTAATAGCATAAAAGCTAAGAAAAAAAATGCTTGTTGATTTGATATGTCTCCATTAGCAATTGGTCTTTTTTTTGTTCTAGAAATTTTTTTATCAATATCCTTGTCCCATAAGTCATTTATAGTGCAGCCTGCTGCTCTCATAACTACAGCGCCTATAAGAAATATTATCATTAGTTTTATACAATTTATCAACTTTATATCAGTAAGGGCCAACACCCACCAACCAGGTAATAAAAGTAACCAAAATCCAACGGGTCTGTCAAATCTTCCTAACCTTACCCACTTCAACAATTTCTTAGGTAAAATGTTCCACCAGCCGTTTTCTATGATATCTGAATTATTAAATTTTGGTGTATTCATAAATAATGGCATATCATTATAGTGTGATTAAAACAATTGGTGGCTAAATTAATTTTAAGAATATAGGTTCATTAAGATGAAAGATTTATCATACAAAGCAAAAATTAGGCTATATGTAAATGGCAAGCTAGAGGTTCATCAAGAAATAAAAATTCAGTCAAAACAATTGCATTATTTAACTAACGTTATGAGAAGAAAAAGAGATGACATATTATTAATTTTTAATGAGGTTGATGGAGAATTCACTGGCAAGATAATAAATGATTCAAAAAGAAACCTAACAATAAAGCTTTTACAAAAAATCAAGGATCCTGAAAAAAAAGCAGATATATGGGTTGTCTTTGCGCCTGTAAAGAAAAGTTCCACAGACTTTATTATTCAAAAAGCAACAGAGTTAGGCGCTTCTTGTTTAGTGCCAGTTATTACGGAGAGAACTATAACAAGAAATATAAATTTAAAAAGGATGCAAGAAATAGTTATTGAGGCATCAGAACAATGTGAAAGAATTACGATACCTGAAATTAAACCAATTCAAAAGCTTGCTGATGTGATTTGTTCTTGGAATAAAAACAGAAAGATTTTCTATGGTGACGAAACTGAGCGCAACCAAAAAGAAGAAAGGTCTTTTAACAATCAAGCTTTATTTAATCCATCTGGAGCCATTTTAATGGGACCTGAAGGAGGATTTTCTCAAAATGAAATAAGTTTTCTAAAATCAAAAGAATTTGTTGTTCCAATAAACTTAGGGCCAAGGATATTGAGATCTGAAACGGCAGTTATAAGTGGTTTAGTTTTCTGGCATATAATGAATGGTGATATGAAAGAATATATTATAAATTAATATTTTAATATTATGTTGTATTTTCTATTTTTTCTTCTTAATAATTGTTTGAAATATAGATGAGGACTGAATGTCAAAACTAGAAAAAAATGACCTAATCGATTGGTTTGTATCAGGAGAAAAACCAAGAGAAGACTGGAAAATAGGTACTGAACATGAAAAGTTTGTCTTTCATGAAGATAGTTTTAAAAGAGTTGGTTACTTCGGTAAATCAGGTATTAGTGAATTGCTTAACAAGCTTGCTGAAAAAAATAAATGGGAAAAAATCCTTGAAAATAATAATACAATTGCTTTAAGAGATCACACAGGTGCTTCCATATCTTTAGAACCTGGTGGTCAATTAGAATTATCGGGTAAGCCCCTTGAAAACCTTCATCAAACTTGTAAAGAGACAGGTTTACATTTAAAGATGATGAAAGATGTAATGAGTGAGTTAGGGTTGTCTATGATTGGATTAGGTTATGATCCAAAGTGGTCACGATCTGATCAAAATTGGATGCCCAAAGGCCGATATGAAATCATGAAAAATTATATGCCTAAAGTTGGGAATCTTGGGCTTGATATGATGCTCCGAACTTGTACAATTCAAGTTAATCTTGATTATTTTAGTGAGCAAGATATGGTTCACAAATTTCAAATATCTCTTGCTCTTCAATCAGTTGCAACAGCTTTGTTTGCAAACTCCCCTTTTATTGAAGGACAGGCTAGTGGCTATTTATCCTCAAGAGCCATGGTATGGACTGACACTGATTCTGATAGGACAGGTGTTCCAGGAATAGTATTTGACCCTAATTTTGGTTACGAATCTTGGTTGAATTATATCCTTCAAGTGCCAATGTATTTTATTTATAGAGAAGGAAAATATATTGATATTTCGGGGCAATCATTTGTAGATTTTATGGATGGAAAACTAAGAGGTTTTGAGGGGCAATACCCAACTATGAAAGATTGGGAGGACCATATAACTGTTGCTTTTCCAGAAGTTAGGTTAAAACAATATCTTGAGATGAGAGGCGCAGATGGAGGTCCTTGGAATATAATTTGTGCTCTTCCAGCCCTATGGGTAGGTCTGTTATATGATGATGAATCGCAAGCGGAAGCTTATGATTTAGCTAAGCCTCTAATGAGTAAAGACGTGTTGGAGGAAGGAAGAGTTTCAGCTTCTAAATTAGCTTTAGGTGGTAAAATTGGAGAAATTTCTATTGAGCATCTTGCAAACGAAATGTTAAGAATTTCAAGCTCTGGGTTAGAAAGAAGAAATGTTTTAGATCATAAAGGTATGGACGAAAGACAGTTTTTAGATCCTTTATTTCGTATTTTACAAAACAAAGAAACAGGAGCAGAAAAACTAATCAAGAAATATAACACTACATGGAATAAAAATGTAAATAAAATTTTTACTGAGAATTCTTATTAGTTGTAGAATTAATTAGTATCTGTCCCGCCAATAGTTATGCCGCCCATCAATAGAGTTGGTTGACCCACTCCAACGGGAACACCTTGGCCATCTTTCCCGCAGGTACCTATTCCATCGTCTAAAGCTAAATCATTACCAATCATAGATATTTTTGACATGGCATCTGGGCCATTTCCTATAAGTGTAGCTCCTTTAAGAGGTTGTTTAATATTTCCATTTTCAACTAAGTATGCCTCAGAGGCTGAAAAAACAAATTTGCCATTTGTAATATCTACTTGTCCACCTGCAAAATTAACTGCATAAATACCTTTTTTAAGAGAACTTATAATTTCTTTTGGGTCTACGCTTCCATTATCCATGTAAGTGTTTGTCATTCTTGGCATAGGATAATGTGAATAGGATTGTCTCCGACCATTTCCAGTAGGATTCATTTTCATTAAGCGAGCGTTTTGCCTGTCTTGCATATAGCTTTTCAAAACACCATTTTCAATTAAGATATTTTTTGATGAGCGAGTTCCTTCATCATCAATAGTTATAGAACCTCTTTTATTTTCAATAGTCCCATCATCGATAACAGTAACTCCATCAGCTGTTACTTTTTCACCAATTTTTCCTGAAAAAATTGATGTACCTTTTCGATTGAAATCACCTTCCAAGCCATGGCCGACTGCTTCATGTAGCATAACTCCTGGCCAACCAGGCCCAAGAACCACAGGCATTTCTCCTGCAGGAGTTGGAATTGACTCAAGATTGGTGTTAGCAATTCTTAGCGCTTCTTTGACTTGTCCCTTCCATCGATTTGAATTAATCCATTCCTCATATTTGCCTCGGCCACCACATCCTGAGCTTCCTGTTTCTCTTCTGCCATTTTGTTCAACAACAAGTGAAACATTAAGTCTTACCAAAGGTCTGATATCTGCAGACCTTTCTCCATCAGCCCTAATGATTTGAATTGCTTGATATGAAGCGGATATTGAAGCTGAAACTTGTACAACTTTACTATCTAAAGATCTTGCATAATTATCTATTTCTTCAAGAAGCTCTGTTTTTATATTAAAGGAAGTTTCTTCAATAGGGTTTAGTGAGGTGTATAAAGGTTTGTTAGTGCCATGAGAAGGAGCTGGAGCCATTATACCAGTATAATTTTTTGATACAGATTTCACTGTCTCTGACGCTCTTTTAAGAGAAGTTTCACTGATTTCTCCAGAATGAGCAAAACCTCTAGCTTCACCAGCTATTGCTCTTAATCCAAAACCCTTTGTACTGTCATATGAGATGTTTTTCATTCTACCATCATCGAAAGAAAATGACTCTGATTTTGTAGACTCTAGGTACAATTCACCGTCGTCAGCTTTGTTAAGAGTGTCAGATAATATAGATTTAACTTTTGTTAGATCAAACTCATTGTTTTCAAAAAAAATATTATCTGTGATTTCCAGTGGTGATTTATTTTGCATATGTAAACCTATTAAATTAGAAATATAGTACCTAAAATGACAGTCTGACAATTATTATGCAAGGTTAAATCTGAAATAAATATTTTTTTTAGATTGTATTAAAATTTTATGTATAAAGTTAAAATAATTTGTTATTAGATCTAGTATTTTACTTGAAAAAGTTTTAAGTAATACATAGTTAATCCAATTATTTTTTTAAGATTAATATTATTGGATCAAATATATTTTGATTATATATATTGTTTGAGGAGCGAACATAATGAAAATAAATATCCAGACACTTCTGTGTAATTGGAATAGCAAGTTAATTTTTTGTATATCGGGCTTACTTGCTTTTATTTTTTCTATTTCTAATTTAGCCTTTGCCTCTGAACCGAAACCTTGGCAAATGGATCTTCAACCACCTGCAGGTATTATTGCGGAAAAAGCAACTGATCTTCACAATTTTCTCTTAGTTGTTATAACCCTAATTTCTGTTTTTGTTTTAGGATTATTAATATATGTTTGTATCAAATACAAAGAACAGCCTGGTGTTAAACCTTCAAAAACATCTCATAATACTATAATAGAAATTATATGGACAGTAGTTCCTGTACTAATATTAGTTGTAATAGCTGTTCCATCATTCAAATTGCTATATCTTACAGAAGCAGACAAGCCTGTGGACATGGTAATAAAAGTATCTGGAGCTCAGTGGTATTGGAATTATGAATATCCTGACCAAGAAATTTCATTTGATTCATATATTATTGCAGAAGCAGATTTGAAAGGTGATCAAAAGAGGATGTTAGACGTTGATAACCCTCTTGTTGTACCTGAAGGCACGAAAATAAAATTCTTAATCACTGGTAATGATGTAATGCATTCATTCTTTGTTCCATCATTAGCGTTACAAGTTTACTCAATAGCTGGTAGAATTAATGAAATTTGGACAGAAGTACCTTTAGGTAAGAAAAAATATTATG
>JADHQW010000078.1 GCA_016777705.1 Alphaproteobacteria bacterium
AAAATTATAATATAAAAAATCCAATTATTCAAAATATGATTGAATAGATTTAACGTTTATGGATTTATCAATTATAGATTTTATTGCTAATGAAGCTGCGTTAGCACCTTGTAAGGTTGTATAATACGGTATTTTGTTTAAGAGTGCTGTTTGTCTTAAGGAAAAACTATCTTTAATAGAGGTCACTCCCTCAGATGTATTAATAACGAGTTGTATGTCATTTGAAAGCATCGCATCTACTATGTTTGGCCTCCCTTCAACAACTTTTTTAATATACTTAGCTTTTATTTTGTTATTATTCAAAGTTTCAGCGCTTCCTGAAGTGGCGCATATTGTAAACCCTAAATCAACAAGCTTTTTTGCAATAGGAATTATTTTTTGTTTATCATCGTCTTTTACCGAAATAAACACTTCTCCTTTTTTGGGTAGGTTTACATTTGCTCCAAGTTGGCTTTTAGCGAAAGCTTCTCCAAACGTCGAACCTATACCCATAACTTCACCAGTTGATTTCATTTCAGGCCCAAGAATGACATCTGTACCTGGAAATCGGGCAAATGGAAAAACTGCTTCTTTCACTGCTATATGACTTGTTTTGGGCTCAGTTAGATTAAAATTTGATAATTTTTCACCAACCATTATTTTAGAAGCAATTTTAGCTAGAGGAATGCCAATAGACTTAGCTACAAAAGGTATAGTCCTGCTTCCACGAGGATTAACTTCTAGAATAAAAATATTCTTATTTTGAATTGCAAATTGAATATTAATAAAACCAATTACATTCAGAGATTTTGCAAGCTTTTTTGTTTGTATAATGATTTCATCTATTATTTCTTTGCTTAATGTTTGAGGTGGAAGAGCGCAAGCTGAATCACCAGAATGAATGCCGGCCTCTTCTATATGTTCCATTATTCCAGCTATAAAAGTATCAGTTCCATCTGATATGGCATCTACGTCAACTTCAAGTGCGTTTTTTAAAAAACTATCTATTAAGACTGGATTATTACCAGACACTCTTACTGCATCATTAATATATTTTTGTAATTGGTCGTGATTATGAACTATTTCCATAGCTCGGCCTCCAATTACATAACTTGGTCTTATAACTATTGGAAAACCAATTTCATCTGCAATTTTAATAGCTTCAACTTTGCTGCTGGCAACACCATTTAAGGGTTGGTTCAATTCTAAAGTCTGTAAAAGTTCTTTAAATTTTTCTCTGTCTTCTGCTAAGTCAATAGCATCAACTGTTGTTCCTAAAATTTTTAATCCTGCTTTTTCCAAACTAGAAGCTATTTTAAGAGGTGTTTGTCCTCCTAACTGAACAATTGCTCCTATCACCTCACCATTCTGACTTTCTTTTTCAAAGATAGAAAAAACATCTTCATGAGTAAGAGGCTCAAAGTATAATTTATCTGAAGTATCATAATCGGTTGAAACTGTCTCAGGATTACAGTTTATCATGATAGTTTCAAAATTACTTTCTGTTAAACTATATGCAGCATGTACACAGCAATAATCAAATTCTATCCCTTGACCTATCCTATTTGGTCCTCCTCCTAAAATAATTACTTTCTTTTTATTTGAAGGTTGAACTTCACATTCATTAATATCACTTTGTTCATAAGAACTGTAAAGATATGCTGTTTCAGAAGAAAACTCAGCAGCGCAAGTATCAACTCTTTTATAACTTGGAAAAACTTTATATCTATGTTTCAGTTTAATTATTTCATCTTCATTAATTTGGAGTAGTTCAGAAATACGTTTGTCTGAAAAGCCCATAGATTTTAGTTTTCGTAAAGAAGGTTCGTCTATTTTTAATGTTTTATCTTTCAACATTTGCTCAACTTTTACAATTCCATATATTTGACTCAAAAACCATCTGTCCCATTTAGTTATGTTTGATACTTCTTCTATAGAAATGTTGTTCCTAAAAGCAGTTGCAATTCTCAATATCCTTTCAGGTACCTGTTCTGCTAACCATCCAGCTACATTATCCTTGCCGTCTGTTTGTTCAATTTGGATTGGTAAAATCATATCGTTCAAGCCTGATAAACCTGTTTCTAAAGAGCGTAATGCTTTTTGAAGAGATTCTTGGAAAGATCGTCCAATGGCCATTGCTTCACCAACTGATTTCATTGATGTTGATAAAAAATTAGTACTTCCAGGGAATTTTTCAAATGTAAAACGAGGTATTTTAGTTACAACATAATCAATAGTTGGCTCAAAACTGGCAGGAGTAGATTTAGTAATATCATTTTGTAATTCATCTAAGCTATAGCCAATTGCTAATTTTGCTGCAATTTTTGCTATTGGAAATCCAGTTGCTTTTGAAGCAAGTGCAGAAGATCTACTCACTCTAGGGTTCATCTCAATTACTATTAATCGGCCATCAACAGGGTTTAACGCAAATTGTACGTTTGAACCACCTGTGTCAACACCAATTTCTCGAAGAACTGCAATACTTGCATTTCTCATTTTTTGATATTCTTTATCAGTTAAAGTTAAGGCAGGTGCGACGGTTATAGAATCTCCTGTATGAACCCCCATTGGATCAACATTTTCAATTGAACAAATTATTATACAGTTATCTGAGTGATCTCTTACAACTTCCATTTCAAATTCTTTCCAACCAAGGAGAGATTCTTCTATCAATACTTCAGTATTTGGAGAAAGCTTTAGCCCATTAGACACAATTTCTAAAAATTCTTCATTATTATAAGCAATACCACCTCCTTCTCCACCAAGAGTAAAAGATGGTCTGATAATGGCAGGAAGTCCAACATACTCAAGTGCTGATTTTGCATCTTCAAGATTTTTGGCAATTTTAGCTTTTGCAGATTCTAGGCCAATTTTGTTCATACATTCTTTGAATAATTCTCTATCTTCTGCCTTGTTGATAGACTCAGGTTTAGCTCCGATAATTTCAATGTTGTATTTGTCAAGAATTCCTGCGTGAAACAATTCAAGAGTTGCATTCAGAGCAGTTTGTCCTCCCATAGTCGGAAGTATAGCATCAGGTTTTTCGATTTTGATAATATTTTCAATAATATTTTTTTCAATAGGTTCTATATATGTTGAATCTGCCATCATAGGGTCTGTCATAATAGTAGCTGGATTAGAGTTAATTAATATCACTCTAATGCCCTCTTCTTTAAGAGCTTTACACGCTTGCGCTCCTGAATAATCAAATTCACAAGCTTGACCTATTATAATTGGTCCAGCTCCAATAATCAAAATGGACTTTATATCATTACGTTTTGGCATTTGTTTTTGAATCTTTGATAAGGTTTAAAAATTTTTCAAATAAATATGAGGATTCTGTTGGACCTGGGGATGCTTCAGGATGATATTGAACTGAAAAAAAGGGAAGTTCTTTATGTCTTAGTCCCTCTATTGATTTATCAAAAAGAGAAACATGAGTTACTTTTAGGCATTCAGGAAGTGACTCTAATACAATTTCATAACCATGGTTTTGACTAGTAATTTCAACTTTATTATTAATTAAGTTTTTAACGGGATGATTAGCTCCACGATGACCTTGGGACATTTTACTAGTCTTTGCTCCAAATGATAAACCAAATAATTGATGACCTATACATATTCCAAAAACAGGTATTTTTAACTCAAATAATGATTGAAGTAGTTTTCTACATTTTTTTTCAGTTGCAGATGGGTCTCCGGGTCCATTTGACAGAAAAATACCATCAGGTTTAAGTTTTTTTATATCTTCAATTTGAGAGTTTTCAGATATTATTGTTATTTCTGCGTTTATATTTACAAGGTGGCGCAATATATTTTGTTTTACTCCAAAATCAACAACCACAATTTGGGGTTTAAAATCGTTTGTAAAAGATTGTTGAGTAGAAATAAAATGATGAAGGCTTTCATTAAAATGATATTGATTTTTAGTCGTTACTAAAGATGACAGGTTTAAGCCATTCATACTTGGATGTTTTTTTAATTTATCTTTTAAGTGATTAATATTAAATAAACCATCCTTATTGTAACTCAGTATAGCGTTACAAGTTTCATGCTTTTGCATAGTTTTTGTTAATAGCCTTGTATCAATTCCTGAAATTCCAGGCACATCATTTTCTACAAGCCATTCATTAAAACTTTTCTTAGAACGCCAATTAGATGGTTTTGTAGGGTGTTGTCTAACTACGATTCCAGCAATAGATTTGGTGTTACTTTCATTGTCAAGATTATTTGTGCCAATATTACCAATATGTGGGAAAGTAAAAGTAATAATTTGATTTGCGTAAGATGGATCCGTAATTATTTCTTGATATCCTGTAAATGAGGTATTAAAGCATATTTCTCCAATACTAGTCTTTTTTGATCCAAACGATCTTCCAAAAAATATACTTCCATCATTTAAAATCAGAATACAATCAAGAACCTTTATTTTGTTAATTTTGTCTAACTCAAAAGGAATATACCCCTCATCATGAAGGTTTTTTTTTCTGCTTGGTTGTTTCATTTTATACCTTACTAGTATAACTCAGCTTAGATGTTCAAAATTAATACTTATGAATTTTTAAAACATAACAATTAAAACTCTATCAATATTTTTTATCAACAGTGTAATTAGTTTGTATTAGGATTTTCGTCAATAAAATTTAATACTATTTACCATTAGTTTGTATTGATTTATAAAATGAGATTTGTTGTTTAAGGTTACAAGATTAAATCAGTAAGAGGGATGTATGAATGACTATTAGGGAAAATATTTCTAAATTGCTGAAAGAAGCAATGATAAATAAAGATATTACATTAACAAATACTCTAAGACTTATATTAGCTGCAGTTAAAGACAAGGATATAAGCGCTAGAAGCAAAAGTAATTCTGAAGGTATAAATGAAACAGAAATCATTTCACTTCTTCAAAATATGATCAAACAAAGAAATGCTTCTATAGAAATGTATATTCAAGGTAAAAGAGACGACCTTGTAAAGATAGAAGAAAGCGAGATTAAAATAATATCTAAATTTTTACCAGAACAATTGTCAGAAAATGAAATAAATGACATTATTACTAATTCAATTAGATCAAGTGGAGCGAAATCCATAAAAGACATGGGTAAAGTTATTAATTTAATTAAAGACGAATATAATGGTAAATTAGATTTTGGGGTTGTTAGTAAAATTATTAAAGCAAAGCTTCTCAATTTATAAATATATAGACAAAGTTATTATTAAATAAGAATAAAAAATGGACTTAAAAGAAGATATTAAGAGTGTAATCAAGCTTTCTGATTTAATAAGAAAAAATATACCTTTAAAAAAACGTGATAAATCTAATTTTACTGCTTTATGTCCATTTCATAAAGAAAAAACTCCTTCGTTTAATATTTCAGATGATAAAGGGTTTTATCATTGCTTTGGATGTGGAAAAAACGGGGATATTTTTACATATGTAATGGAAATGGAAAATATTGGGTTCACTGATGCATTAAAAATCTTAGCAGGTTTAGCAGGAATTAAGTATTCCAACTCAAATTTTACTCCCGACCCAAAAGAAACAAATCTTTATAATCTTTTAAAAAGAGTTTCCCAATCATACATCCAAAACCTAAATGCCCCAATTGGTGAACGCGCAAGAAAATACTTAAATCAAAGAAATATTGATAATGTGATTATACAAAATTTTTTAATTGGTTATTCCGGCAATCTTAAGTCAAATAAATATTTAGTATCTTGCTTGATAAAAGAAGGTTTTTCTTTGGATGATATCATTAATGTTGGATTAGCAAAAAAAAATCAAAATAATGATTTAATTTTTTATTTTAATGAAAGACTTATGTTTCCTATATTGAATCATTTAGGAAAGGTTGTCGCTTTTGGAGGAAGGGTATTAGTTTCAGGAAACCCAAAATATTTAAACTCTCCAGAAACACCTTTATTTCATAAAGGTAGCCAGCTTTTTGGAGTTTTTAACGCTAAAAAGCTTTTAAATAAAAAAAGGTTTATAGTTTGCGAAGGATATATGGATAGTATTGCCTTAAATAAGTTTGGATATCCTTCCTTGGCATCTTTAGGCACTTCTATGACTACTCAGCAAATAGAAAATATTTTCAATCTAACAGATGAAGCTTTTTTAGTTTTTGACGGAGATAATGCTGGAAAAATTGCAACTTTAAGGGTTTTTGAAAAATATTTACCAATGTTAAAGATAAATAAAAGATTAAAATTTGTGTTTCTTCCAGAGGATCTTGATCCTGAAGATTTTATAAATAAATATGGTATAGAAGAATTTGAAAATATATTAGACAAAGCGATAGGTGTTATTGATTTAATTTGGATGGAAGGTTTAAAATTAGTTAGAGAAAATGAACCAGAAACAAATGTTATGTTTTGGAATTATGTGAGAGAAAAAGTTAAAAGCATTGAGGATATAAATATTAAATTAGCATTCAAAGATGAGATTGAGAGAAGGATTAAAGTTTTCAGAGGTCAAACTGGAGATAATTTTAAAAAAACATTAGGCAGAAATTACACAAGTTCAAAATTATCCTTTTCAAAAACAAAACTTCCAAAAACAGGAGTTGAAATTAAGATTGGTGCTATTATATATATGATGTTATTATACCCAAAAATATGTATAGCTTATGATGAAATTATATCGTTATTAGATTTTAAAAAAGATGATCTCAACATATTAAAGGACTTAATATTAAAATCAGCTTCAAATAATCCAAACATAAGTTCAAAAGATTTGAAACAGGAAGTTATAAATAAAGGTTTTGATACCCAAATATCTAAATTAATGAAAAGTAATTACCCCTCTAGGCTAAACTTAGATGAAAAAAATTTAAGTTTTGAGAATGTGAATAAAACTTTTAAAGAATTATTAAATCTGATAGGTAATAATTCTGTTTAATGATCTATATTAAATCCAAGGTAAATAATATATGTTAGCTAAAGATCAAAATAAAAAAAACGATCAAAAATTAATGACTGATAGCCCAGTTTTAGATTTAAACAACTCAGCAATAAAGTCTTTGATTAAAAAAGGTAAGGTAAATGGTTTCGTCACTCTCGACGAATTAAATGCGGCTCTGCCACCAGGAGAGTACTCTTCTGAACAAATAGAAGATATTCATTCAGCTATAAGTGAAATGGGCTTTAACATAGTTGATCAACAAGAAGAAACAACTTCCGAAGATAATGAGGATAGAACAGCTGGAAATCTATCTGATGAGGAAGGTGCTCGATCTGATGATCCAGTTAGAATGTATCTTCGGGAAATGGGCTCAGTCGAGCTTTTATCAAGAGAAGGTGAAATTTCTATTGCTAAAAGAATTGAAGCCGGAAAAGAGTTGATGATTGGTGGTATTTATGAATCGCCTCTTGCTATGAGAGCTTTTCTTAAATGGAGAGACGAAATAGATGATGGTACGATGCTACTAAGAGATGTAATAGATCTTGAAACTACCTACGCTCGTATTAACGGGGGGGCTAATGAGCCTATTATTAGTAGTTATAATAATAAGGATCTCAAATTAAATAAAATTGAGAACGATACAAATGATTTATCAATAGGCACAAAAATTACAAACGATAACCAAGAAGTTAAAAGTAATTTAGAACAAGAAAATGAAGACGAAGATGAAGACGAAGATGAAAACGAGAATGATGACGATATAAACTTGTCATTAGTTGCAATGGAAGCCGAAATTAAAGAACAAATTTTGGGTATGATTGATAAAGTTGCAAAGTCATTTAAAGAGATTTTAACTCTTAGTGATAGAAGAATAGCAAGGATGAGAAAAGCAGAACCTTTAGTAAGCAGATCCGAAAAAAGATTGCTAGAACTTAAAGTTATTCTTATTGAGCAAATGGAAAAAATATACCTTAACCATAACAGACAAGAAGAATTAATAGACCAAATGTATGGTTTAAATAGGCAGATATCGTCTATTGAGGGTAACTTACTTAGGATGGCTGAGGATTGTGGGGTTAAACGAAAAGTTTTTATTAGTAGTTGGGTTGGAAATGAAATCAACCATAATTGGGCTATTAACCCAGGTAAATCTAAAAGCTGGGAAAAGTTTACTAGTGAATACAATGATGAAATTATTGGTATTTGTGATCAAGTTTTTGACTTTGTCAATAACGTCAATATGCCAGTCCAAGAGTATAAAAAGTTAGTACAAATTGTTCAAAGAGGAGAACGTGAAGCTGCAAGAGCAAAAAAAGAAATGGTTGAAGCTAATTTAAGGTTAGTTATTTCTATCGCAAAAAAATACACAAATAGAGGGCTACAGTTTTTAGATCTAATTCAAGAAGGGAATATAGGTTTGATGAAGGCAGTAGACAAATTTGAATATAGAAGAGGTTATAAATTCTCAACATACGCAACATGGTGGATTAGACAGGCAATAACAAGGTCCATTGCAGATCAAGCTAGAACCATAAGAATACCTGTTCATATGATTGAAACCATAAACAAACTAGTAAGAACTTCACGACAAATGCTTCATGAAATTGGTAGGGAGCCAACCCCAGAAGAATTATCTGAAAAAATATCAATGCCACTTGATAAAGTTAGGAAAGTTCTAAAGATAGCTAAAGAACCAATTTCTTTAGAGACGCCTGTTGGAGACGAAGATGATAGTCATTTAGGAGATTTTATAGAAGACAAGATGGCTGTTCAGCCTCTTGAAGCAGCAATTCACGCAAATCTAAGAGAAACAACCACAAGAATTTTAGCTAGTTTAACTCCAAGAGAAGAGAGAGTTTTAAGAATGCGCTTTGGGATTGGGATGAATACTGATCATACACTTGAAGAAGTCGGTCAGCAATTTAGTGTTACCAGAGAGAGAATTAGACAAATAGAAGCTAAAGCTTTAAGAAAATTAAAACATCCATCAAGATCTAGGAAACTAAGATCCTTTCTAGAAAATTAATTTTTCAGAATATTAAAACTTAATCTTTAATTCTTATTCTTTACATAGTTCGTTTGTCCTTGTATAAGTTGC
>JADHQW010000079.1 GCA_016777705.1 Alphaproteobacteria bacterium
AAAAAAAATAATTTTAGCCGCAGGTTTAAGTAAACGATATGGACTAAAAAACAAACTTACTCAACATATCAATAATAAACCAATAATTAATTGTCTAATGGACAAGTTGTTAAGCATATATGATACCAGTGAACTCTTAGTAGTTACAGGATATGAACATGAAACTATTATCAATATAATAAATAATTCTAATATTGAATGTATATATAATAATAATTACAAAAAAGGGATTGGAACATCAATATCTGCTGGGATTAGAGAGTTAGACAAAACCATTAGAGGTGTAATGATAATTCCTGCTGATATGCCAATTATATCAACGAAGGATCTAATCAAATTACAAAATAAGTTTCTAGAATTGAATTGTAGTAAAGTTATATTTCCTAAATATAAATCTCAATTTGGAAACCCTGTAATACTTCCTAAAAAATACTTTAATATATTAGAAGGCTTAAAAGGCGATTTCGGAGCAAAGTCTCTAATTAACAAAACTGATATAATAACTGTAAACACAGACATAGGAACTATTTTTGATATAGATACAGTTTCAAATCTAAAAAAAGCTGAAAATATTTTATAAAAACTAAGATGCAGCTCTTGCAGCTTTTTTTCTTTCATGCTCTTTTAAATATTTTTTTCTAATTCTTAAACTGTCCGGTGTAACTTCAACTAATTCATCATCATTAATAAATTCTAATGCAAACTCTAAAGTTACATTAATAGGCGTTGTTAAAGTAACAGCATCATCAGTTCCAGATGCTCTTACATTTGTAAGCTGTTTTCCTTTAAGTGGATTGACAACTAAATCATTATTTCTACTATGAATTCCTATAATCATACCTTCATATACATCAATACCATTCTCTATAATCATTTTACCTCTGTCTTGAAGGTTAAATAATGCATATGGCAGTGCTTTTCCTTGGCCTATAGAAATAAGTGCTCCGTTTCTTCTACCTGTTTGAAGACCTTGAATTATTGGACCATATGTATCAAAAGTATGGTATAATAACCCAGATCCAGACGTTAAAGTTAGAAACTCTGCTCTAAAACCGATTAATCCTCTACTTGGCATATTATAATCCAAGCGGACACGACCTTTACCATCTGGAACCATATCTGATAATTGAGCTTTTCGTTCACCCATTTTTTCCATGATTTTACCCTGATGAATTTCTTCAATGTCAACAGTTACATTTTCATAAGGTTCTTTTTTAATTCCGTCTATATGCTTAGTAATAACTTCAGGAGAAGAGACTCCCATTTCAAAACCTTCTCTTCTCATATTTTCAATTAAAATTGATAAATGAAGTTCACCTCTTCCAGAAATTCTAAATTTATCTGGATTATCTGTATCTTCAACTCTAAGAGCAACATTTGTTTTAAGCTCTTGCTGCAAACGGTCTCTAATTGACCTACTTGTAACTAATTTACCTTCTTGTCCTGCAAATGGGCTGTCGTTAACTTGTATCATCATACTAATAGTAGGCTCGTCAACTGAGAGCTTTTCAAGGACTTCCAATTTACCAACTTCACAAATTGTATCTGAAATTTTTAGTTCACCTAAACCACTAATTGCAACTATATCCCCAGCACTTGCTTCGTCTACTTCTTTCTTCTCAAGGCCGTGAAAATTCATAATTTGTAATACTTTACCTTGTCTTGCATCACCATCAAAATTTCCAATTGATACTGGTTGCCCTTTTTTAAGTTGTCCTCTTCTAATTCGTCCTGTTCCAATTAAACCCACGTAGCTTGAATAACTCAAAGCTGAAATCTGAATCTGAAGATCTCCATTAGGATCAACATTAGGGTAGTCTACATTTTTAATAATAGTTTCAAAAATAGTATCCATGTTTTGTTTTTTATTAGACAAATCATCAGTTGCCCAACCTTGAATTGCAGAAGCATATACTACAGGAAAATCAAGTTGATCTTCGTCAGCTCCTAATCTATCAAAAAGATCAAAAGTTTGATCTAATACCCAATCTGGTCTTGCTCCATCTCTGTCAATTTTGTTTATAACAACAATAGGTCTCAATCCTGCTTGAAGTGCTTTTTTCGTAACAAACCCAGTTTGTGGCATTGGTCCGTCAACTGCATCAACTAACAATAAAACAGAGTCAACCATAGAGAGAACTCTTTCAACTTCACCTCCAAAATCAGCATGGCCAGGAGTGTCTACAATATTGATCCTAAACTCTTTCCATTTTAAACCAGTATTTTTTGACAAAATAGTTATACCACGCTCTTTTTCAAGATCATTAGAATCCATAACTCTTTCTACTGTTTGAGAATGGGCAGCAAAGGTTCCCGATTGCTGTAACAAAGTATCAACCAAAGTTGTCTTGCCGTGGTCAACATGAGCGACAATTGCAATATTTCTAATTAGTTTGATTTTGTCTTCAGGTTTCAAATTATTACTCATTTTAAACTCTACTAGTTTTATTTATTATTAATTAAAGATTGCCTATATAGACCTTTATTAGGCATTTTGTCACTAAATAAAAAAATTATATGATTTTTAGACCTTATATAAACCTTAAGTCATACAAATACGTCTTCTTCACTCTCTGTTACAGGCTTTATTTTTTCAGTTTTTAAAGCCAAAGCGAGTAATGGAGGAACCATGAGCAAAGTTAAAATAGCAGAAGTCGCCAAACCTCCAAAAACTACTGTGCCAATACCTCTGTACAACTCTGAACCTGATCCAGGAAAAATAACTAATGGAATTAATCCAAATAAGCTTGTTAAAGTTGACATAAATATTGGTCTAATTCTATTCCTTGTTGCTTCACTTATAGCCTCAGCAGTCTTCATATTTTCATACCTTATATGCCATAAGGTTTGCTCTACCATTAAAATTGAATTATTAACCACAATCCCTGCTAAAATTATAAAACCTAACATCGTTAGCATGTCTAAGGGTTGAGGGGAAAATTGATTTAAAATTACTAATCCCATAACTCCACCCGCCCCTGCCACCGGAACAGTTATCATAATAACTAAGGGAAGAACAAATGATCTCATCAACACTGTAAGCAACAAAAAAATTACAAAAAGTGCTATCATTACATTATTTTTCATAGCCAGCCATGTACGCTCTAATTCACTAGCAGCTCCAGAAAGATTTATAGAAACGCCTTGAGGTTTATCTTTTTCAATAGGGCTGACAACTAAATTTTGAAGTTTTAAAACTGCATCTTCTAAAGAAATGCTTTCATGTGGGCGCAATTGTATAGTTAAAACACGTCTACCTGATAACCTTTTTATCTGCTCAGGTACACCTAACAATTTAATATCTGCTACTTGAGATAACCTTACAAGCTCTCCAGTTTTTGTTATTAAAGGTAGATCTTTTAAATCATCTATTTTATTAGTATTTGCTTTGTTAGAAGTAAGTACTAAATCAATTAACCTACCTTCAAACGGTATTTCCGCCACTCTAACACCATCATTGTATGCGTCTAATGATTGAGCAAATTCTCTAGCAGTCATTCCAGCATTTGCTAATTTTTCTGGTATTGGTTGGATCATAACTTGTGGAGAACCTGCTCCCATTTGTGGGACAGACCGAACCTGATGTCCATTTTTAGGAGGAAATTCATTTCTAATTAATCTTATAATTTTTTGAGCCGTAGGTTGAATCAATTCCAGAGAAGATCCAGTTATTTCTAATTTTATTACTCTCGCTCCACCTACTGATCTACCAAATAATGAAGCCTGCTGAGCAAATGCTCTGGCACCTGGTTGTGATCTTATT
The DNA here is from genome assembly GCA_016777705.1 of Alphaproteobacteria bacterium. Classification (GTDB taxonomy): domain Bacteria; phylum Pseudomonadota; class Alphaproteobacteria; order Puniceispirillales; family Marisalimonadaceae; genus Marisalimonas. The sequence continues at coordinate 3,764 of JADHQW010000079.1, forward strand.
GGTTTTGTAAGAACTGGTAATATTTCTTTAACTCTATCTGGGTTCTCAGTTGCAGCTCCTGCAAATGCACCTCCTGAATAAGCTACAAAGAAAAATCGAGCAATTTTTGGTTTACCAAATGGTCCGTCTTTTTCTGCTTCCCAAAGAGGTTGTGCCGCCTTTTCCATAGCGCGCGATATATCAATAGTAGCTTCTTTGTTATAACCTGATGGCACCATAATGCGAGCAAACACAAAATTCCTATTCCCATCTGGTAAATAATCCAATGGAGGTAAGAAAAAGGTAATAATGGCTGTTGCTGTAAAAATTAAACCAAAAACAACTGATAAACCAAACTTGAGCGAATTTGTAGACCAAAAAGCATAATTTTGAATTACTTTGGCAAACTTAGATGCAAATTTGTCTATAAAGATTATGGAACGTGTTTTATTAATTTCATCCTTGGATTCCTTTAATACTTTGGCTGCCAGAGTTGGGATTAATGTAACAGAGATCAATACAGAGATTAAAACAGAAACTGATATTGCAATACCAATATCTCTAAATAACTGTCCAATAGGGAGATCAAGTAACAAAATAGGTATAAAGACAACTACAGTTGTGAGAGCAGAACCAAGAATTGGAGCCCATACTTGTCGGGAACCATTATAAGAAGCCATTAATGAAGTCATTCCTGATTGCTTTAATCTATATATGTTTTCTTGACTTACAATAGAAGCATCTACAACCATACCAACTGCAAAAGCTAAACCTGCTAATGAGATGACATTTACCGATAAACCTAACCAAGAAATAGCTACAAATGTCCCTATAACAGAGACCGGTATGGCTAACATAATAATAAAAGTAGGCCGAAAACTTCTCAAAAAAAGCATAAGTATACAAATCGCTAAAATTCCACCAATTAGAATATTTTGTTGAACTAATGCAATGGCGGCATTTATGTATATTGTCTCATCGTATACATTTTTTAAAACAAGCCCATTTTCTGCAAGCACTCCCTCATTCAATTTTTTAATTTGTATTTTAAGATTATTAATAATTTCTACTACATTTGAATTAGGCTCTCTTATTACCGCAAACGTGATGGCGTCTTGACCATTCATTCTTCTAAAACTTGTAGGTTTTTTATAAGACATAAAAATTTTCGCAACGTCTTCAAGTTTAATATTTACAAGTCTACCTTCTTCATCTAGTTCAGATCTTAAAATGATATTCTTTGCTGTTTCTGGAGTATAAGATATAGCTTCTGCTCTAAGAGAATAAGACCTTTTACCCTCTATTATTTCTCCTGCAGTTACTTGTGCAGAACTTGCTCTTAACGCTTCTAAAATAACTGGTACAGAAATTGAAAATTCTGCCAACTTTTGTGTGTCTAATGCAACCCTTAACTCCTTTTTTTGTCCTCCTCGAAATGTGATTTCTGAGATACCTTCAATACGTGACAATTTTTCTATGATTTGAAACTCTACAAAATCACCTAAACTTCCTAAATCTTCAACTTTAGAATTAGGCAATTGAACCATGGCTAATCTTGAAATTGGACTATCATCTGAATTAGACGTTCTAACCGTTGGACGTCTTGCTTCAGATGGAAGACCATCTATTGAAGCAACCTTACTTAAAAGTTGTATCAGTGCGATGTCCATGTCTTGACCAAGGCTATAAGTTAGTGTTACTCGTGCTGATCCAAATCTGCTATCTGACTCCACATTCTCCACACCAGAAAGTGATACAACAGCCAATTCAAGTCTTGTTACAACTTCTCTTTCTACATCCTCTGGAGATGCTCCAGGCCAAGAAACCCTTACTTGTAAAACTGGCTTATCAATGTCTGGTGTCATTTGTATAGGTATCTTTTTAAGAGCCACTATACCAAAAGCTATGATTAAGAAAATAAATGCTGCAACTGCAATAGGTTGTTTAATTGAAAGTTTAATTAAACCGTTCATTATTCATTATCCTACGTTTTAAAATTCTTTTTATTTCTTTTTATTTTGTTTATGTATTTTAATTTTAATTGGTTGATTTGGTCTTAGGTTTTCATTTCCTTTTACAACCACTAATTGTCCTTCTTCTAAACCTCCTAAAATTTCTATTTTATTCCCAACAGATATTCCTATCTTAACTAACTTTTGTTTTGCTAAACCTTTCTCAAAACAATATACAATTTGTCTATTGCCCCTTGATATCAAGGCATCTTTAGGTATTAACAATCTAGGTAAACTTTTACCAATTGAAATTTCAAGAGAAAACCTCGTCCCTGAGGCACTTAAACTCTTAGGCAGACTTTCATTTAAGGTTATTCTCACTTTGCGCGTTCCAGTTCTTATGTTTTCTGAATTCACTATCCCTCTTACTTTACCTTTATAGTTAGTTTTATCATTTATGATATTCACTTCTGATCCAATTATAATTTTTGAAGCTAATTCAGATCTTAAATCTGTTTCTATCTCATTAAGACCATTAGCTAAAATTGAAGCTAAGATTTTTCCTTTTGAAATTAGGGCTCCTGTTTGACCTTGGATAGTGATAATGTTTCCATCAACAGGTGATAAAATCTTGGCAAAAGTAAGATTTTCTTTATTTTCATCTAGAGAAATTTTAAGTTTAATAATATTATATTCTCTTTGAGCTATTTGTTGTTTATTTTGAAGAAGTGAAATGTTTACATTATCTAGATTATCTTGAGTAATAATCTTTCTTTCTTTTAAATTTTTTGCATTTTTTGCCTTTGAATCTCTTAAAGAAAGTTGTTCTTTTAGGAGATTTAATGTTTTCTCTTCTAATTTTAATTCAGCAGTAATTTGCTTAATATTTCTGATTATATCCTTTGAAGCAAGAGTAAATAACAAATCATTTTTTTTTACATCATCTCCAATTTTGAAGTGAACCTTTAATATTTCTTGATTAATTTTTGAAGAAACAATTATGGGATCTAGTGCAACTAATCGTCCAATAGCATTAGTTTTTTCTGAAACTTTGACAACTTTAACTTTTTCAATTTCAACTAACGATGCTCTTTTACCCTTATCTTTAAACTTAGATTGAGCATGTAGTGGAGAAGTAAAAAAAAGACACATAAAAGTTAAAATAGAAATATAAAGTTTCATATTATTTTTCCAAACTTATTTTAATTTTAATTTAAAATTATTAATATTTTAAAGTTGTGGGCCTGCTTTTAAAAGAGATTTTCCTTGCTCATTATCACAAAATTTTTGAAAATTATTTATAAATAATTGTGCTAATTCTTTAGCTTTTTTACTCCATTCTTCATTAGAGCTCCATGTTGATCTAGGGTCAAGTAAATTTGATGGAACATTATTAACTTTTAGTGGAACTTCTAAATTAAAAATTGGAATATTTTGCGTTAAGACATCATCAAGTTCGTTATTTAAAATAGCATCTATGATTAATCTAGTATTTTTAAGTGATATTCTTTTACCTTCTCCATTCCATCCAGTATTGACTAAGAAGACATCAGATTTTACAGATTTCATTCTTTGAGATAACACATTTGAATATTCTGTTGGATGTAACATTAAAAAAGCAGCACCGTAACAAGCAGAAAAAGCTGGTTCAGGCTTAGTTACACCTCTTTCTGTTCCAGCTAGTTTTGCTGTAAAACCCGATAAAAAATGATATTCTGCTTGTTCGTAAGAAAGTTTTGAAACCGCAGGTAAAATACCAAAAGCATCAGCAGTCAAAAATATAATTTTTGACGCATGTTTGCCCTTTGATATTGGTTTAACAATATTATCAATATGATATATAGGGTAAGAGACTCTTGTGTTTTGCGTAACCGAAGTGTCACTGTAATCAACTATACCATTTTCACCAACTGTTACATTCTCTAATAATGCGTCTCTTCTTATAGCTTTATAAATATCAGGTTCCTTATTGGAGTCTAAATCTATTGTTTTTGCGTAACATCCACCCTCAAAATTGAAAACCCCCTCTTCATCCCAGCCATGCTCATCATCTCCTATTAATTGTCTTTTTGGATCAGTAGAAAGAGTAGTTTTACCGGTTCCTGATAATCCAAAAAACAAAGCTACAGATCCGTCTAAACCTTTATTTGCTGAGCAATGCATTGAAGCAATATTTTGTTGAGGTAAAAGATAATTCATTACAGAAAACATACCTTTTTTCATTTCACCGCCGTACCAACTTCCTCCAATTATTTGAATTTTATCTGTTAAATTAAAGGCTATGAATGTCTCAGAATTCAATCCATCATCCTTGTAGTTAATGTTAGCAACTTTAGAACCATTCAGCACATGAAAATCTGGAGTAAAATCTTTCAACTCATGATCAGATGGTCTGATAAACATATTTTTAACAAAATGAGCTTGCCACGCCACTTCAACTACAAACCTAACTTTTAAACAAGTATCTTTGTTTGCGCCACAGAAAGCATCAATAATATATATTTTTTTACTTGAAAGTTGATCAGTTACTAATTTTTTAAGGTTGTTCCATACCTTATTGTCAATAGGCTTATTATCATTCTTTGATAATTCAGATGTCCACCACAAATTATTTTCAGTAGTATTATCTTTTAAAATATATTTATCTTTTGGAGATCTTCCTGTGTAGATGCCAGTCATTACATTTACTGCACCAAACTGTGTATTTTGAACACGCTCTAAGCCATCTAATTCTGGAGAGTTTTCTAGTTGGTAGAGAGTTTCGTATGAAGGATTGTATACAATGTCTTTGATATTTTTAATTCCAATATCTGATAACTGTTCTTGTATTATTTTATCCATTTAAATATCCACAATTTATTATGTAAAAGTATTCATTAATATTTATTATTTTTAGAAATCTATCAAGCCAATTATAGTTAAAAATTATCATTAAAAAAAATCAAAATTAATGATGTAAAATATTATTTATTCTAATATGTTTTCGGTATATAATACATATGGATTATTTCAATATAATTTGCATGATATTCTCAATTTAATTTATTAGAAATAAAACAATATGAAAAACCAAGTTACTATTATTGGAGGAGGTTTAGCAGGTTGGGCTAATGCATCTGTTTTTGCTGAAAATGGATATCAAGTTAATATTTACGATAAACAAAGCCAAAACTTTGGTTCACAACAAATTTCACCAAATGGCTGGTTAGCATTAGCCAACTTAATAGATATAAAAAAAATTAAACCTTATTTTGAGCCTTTTAATAATATCCAAATTAAATATATGGATA
>JADHQW010000080.1 GCA_016777705.1 Alphaproteobacteria bacterium
AAAAAAATGAAAATCTTGTTGATATAAATTTTTTGATTTCCAAAGGTGATGAGAAATATATTAATAAGATAGTTATTTTAGGAAACACACGAACAAATGATAGTGTTATAAGAAGAGAATTATCTTTTTTTGAAGGTGATGAATTTAGTAGAAGTGAACTTTTATCGTCTATCAAGTCCATTAAAAGGTTAGGGTACTTTCAGTCTGTAAACTATGAAATTCAAGACAATTCTCAAAATGACTACTTAGACATAATTTTGACTGTAAAAGAGATGAATACTGGAAGCGTAAGTATGGGTGTAGGGTATTCTTCTCTTAATAATACAACTTTAACTTTTGGATTAAACGAAAGAAATTTTTTAGGAGAAGGTAATAAAGTTAGATTTGATGTTTCTCTATCAGATAAAAAAAATACATATAATATAGGAGCAACTGATCCATACTTCATGGACAGACCTTTATCAATATCATTTGATGTGTATAATCAAGATTCTGAAAATATCAAAGGTGACATCAAATCTTCTTCTTCTGGAATTGGTGTGGGCTTAGGTTCCAAGAACAATCTTTGGTATCAACGATTAAAATATAATTATTCTTCTTCAGAAACTAAGACATCATCGACATCTACTGCAAACTCTATCACTGGTGAAGAAGGCTTAGAAATTATAACATCATCTATGACTTTTAAAATTTCACAAGATACACGAGATAATTATTTAAACCCTAAATCAGGACACCTAATATCTTTTGCAAACACATTAGCTGGATTTGGTGGTGATTCCAATTTTATCAAATCTGTATTGAATTCTAAAATTTTCTTTCCCATAAATTACGGAGATTATACATTAGGTTTAAAATCTGGTGTAGGATTTATTAATAGTCTAGATGACAAGATAACATCTTCAAATCGATTTCGTTTGGGCGGTAAAACTTTACGAGGGTTTGATAATACTGGTGTTGGCCCAAGAGATACTGGTAACAATCAAGTTGTTGGTGGCAATAATTTCTATAACTTTTCTATTGAATTAAATTCCGATGAATGGATGCCCGACGACACTGGTTTAAATTGGCTTGTTTTTTCAGATATTGGTTCAATTTGGGGGACGGACTATGAAGCAGGTGTTCAAGGTTACGATGATATTTCTCCAAGAATTACTTATGGTTTTGGGTTGTCAATGATTACGCCTGTAGGCCCATTGCAAATGATATGGGGTTTCCCTATTCAAAGTGAGAACTATGATTTGGAAGAGAGATTTCAATTTTCAATAGGTACTAGTTTTTAGAAAATTATTTAAGTTTGATTAGAGTTTTTAATGTTATTTTTAAATATTGCATATTTTATAAATATTATAGAAAATAATCAGATTGTTAATACTGATATAATTAACATTATAAATAATTCAAAAAGTAGCTTCTATCCAATTCCGATTTCTAATACTGTTAATATTGATAAAATTGGAATTGTTGACTTTAGGTATATTTTAAAAAAATCAAATGCAATCAGAGTTTTAGGTGATAAATTTATTTTTTATGAAAAGAAAATTAATGAAAAAATAAAACTTAAACAGAAAGAACTTAAAATCGAAGAAAAAAAAATTTTAAGCAGGAAAAATAAACTTACAGACGCAGATTATAAAAATAAATTAAATTTATTTAAATCAGAGGTTTTTGAAGTTCAAAAAAAATATAAAGAAGATAGATTAATATTAAACAATTCTTTTCAAACGTTACAGAAAAAATTAAAAGATTTATTAGCTCAAGTGATTAAGGATGTGTCAAAAAAAAGAGAAATTAATGTCGTTTTTCTAAAAGAAAATGTATTTTTATTTAATGATCCATCCATTGATTTAACTAATGAAGTACTTGATTTGTTTAACAAAAAGACAAAGTCAATGTCAATTACTATCACTTTAAATGATAAACCTTTTTAGGCTATTTTTAGATGAATAAACATTTTTTTCAAATGAAACGTAAGGTTCTGTTATGTGATATTTTAAATGATCTCAATATTTCAAATCATACCTTTTTAAATATCAACTCAAACTTTGATAAAAATATTTTAAAATATCAGATTGATGATTTTGTCTCTTTTTCAAGTTTAAAACCTAATTCAATATCTTTTTTTGAGAATAAAAGAAATAATTCTACGTCTGTTAATTCTGGAGTGTGTATTATTAAAGAGAGAAATTTAAAACTAATTAATGATAATATTATAAAAATCCCTTATCAAAATCCTAAATTAGGTTTCTCAAAATTACTTGAGAGCTATTTTACAAAGAATAATACTAAATTAAACAACCAAATACATCCAACCGCAATTGTTCATAAGACAGCTCTTATTGGTAAAAATGTCTCAATTGGAGCTTACTCAAATATCGAAGAAGGTGTTGTAATAGAAAATGATGTTTCTATAGGAACAAGAGTAAATATTTCTTTTAATTGTAAAATTGGTAAAAGATCATATATTTCTTCAGGTGTTTATATTGAGTGTTCAATATTAGGCGATGATGTATATGTCGCTCCTAATTCTGTTGTTGGAAAGTTAGGGTTTTCATTTACCCCAGATACAGGCAATACATTTTTAACACCTCATATTGGAGCAGTTACTATTGGGGATGGTACAAATATTGGTTCATGTTGTACTATTGATAGAGGATTAATTGATAACACTATAATTGGTAATTATGTAATGATTGATAACCAAGTTCATATAGGACACAATTGTGTTATAGCGGATTATTGTGTACTAGCAGGTCAAGTGGGTTTGTCAGGATCTGTAAAATTAGAAAAAAATGTTATGATGGGTGGAGATGTAAGTATTAAAGACAATATTACTATTGGAGAAAATTCAATAATTGCAGGAGCTACAAAAATTTTTAAAGATTTTCCAAAAAATAGTAAAATTGGTGGAAGTCCTGCACAAGATTTAATGAACTGGCAAAGGCTTATAATAGCCCAAAAGCAATTATTAAAAAAAAGAAAGAATTAAAAAGATGATACTTAAAAACGATGATGGCAACCCTATAGAACTGGGACATAATGAAATAATAGATTTAATTCCTCACAGGCATCCTTTTTTACTAATAGATAAAATTACCGATATAGACTTGGGTAAATCTGTGACTGGTATCAAGTCAGTTACATATAATGAACCCTTCTTTTTAGGTCATTTTCCTTCTTATCCTGTTATGCCAGGAGTTTTAATTCTTGAGTCCATGGCACAAACTGCAGCATCTTTAGTTTCTTATGGAGATAAAGAACTATCTAAAAATAACCTTGTTTTTTTTACAGGTATTGAAAAAGCAAAATTTAGAAAGCCAGTAATTCCTGGGTGTGTTTTGTATCTTAAAGTTAATATACTTACTAATAAAAGACATTTGTACAAATTTAATGGTGAAGCTTTTGTTAAAAATATTTTAGTTGCCACTTCAGATTTTTCAGCAATGCTAGTTGATCAGGACAAAGCTAAATGAGTAATAGTATTGACCCTACGGCTATTATTGATCCAAAAGCTAAAATTGCACAAAATGTTACAATAGGCGCTTATTCAATTATTGGTCCTAATGTAATTATTGGCAAGAATACTGTAATTCATTCACATGTTATTATTAACGGTCACACCAAAATAGGAATAGATAATGAAATTTATCCATTTTCCGTTATTGGTTTAAATCCTCAACATTTAAAGTTTTCAGGAGAAATTACTGAATTAATTATTGGAGATAATAATATTATTAGAGAACATGTCACAATTCACCCTGGTACTCTTGTAGGTACAAAGAAAACCATTATTGGCAATAATGGTCTTTTTATGGTTGGTTGTCATGTTGCTCATGATTGTGTGGTAGGCAATAATGTTGTTTTTGTTAATAATGCCGTTATTGGCGGACATGTTATAATTTCAGATTTTGTCTATTTAGGGGGGCAAAGTGCAATTCACCAATTTTGTCGAATTGGTAAACACGCCATAATTGGAGCCGGAACAACAATTGATGGAGATGTCATACCTTTTACATCAGTAGTTGGTAGTAGAGGTCACCTTAGTGGTTTAAATTTAGTGGGCTTAAAACGTAGATCTTTTTCAAAAGAAGAAACTAAAACTCTCAGAAATGTTTATCGCTTATTGTTTGCGCCTGAAGGAACATTTAATGAAAGATTAGCTGAGGTTAAAGAAACTTATAGTAAAAATTTACTTATTAAAGAAATTCTTAGCTTTTTATCAAAAAGCTCAAATCGACCTTTAGTCCATCCTAAATTGGATAAATTTTGATGCAATTATGTATAATTGCAGGCGGTGGTAATTTACCTATACAATTAGCTAAAGAAAACAAAGATGCATTTGTACTATGTATTAATGAACATTCTCATTCTAGATCTTTTAAAAATAAATCTGCCAATGTCTCGTTATTAAATTCTGACAGTTGGATTGAAGTTTTAAAATTTAATAACATAACTCATATTATAATGGTTGGAAAAATAAATCGTCCTAAAGTAATAACTCAAAAATTAAGTAAGAATGATGAAACCTTGATTAATAAAATAAATTCTTTGGGAGATAATTTAGCTTTAAACTTAATTGAAGATTTTTTTAAAAAACATGGTTTTCACATACTTCCATTTTCGTCATTTTTAAAAGATTGTTCATTGCCTAAAGGATTCTATCCAGAAAAGAAAATACTCCCTTCTTTTCAAAAATATATTTTAGATAGTGCTGAAGTTGGTATTAATTTATTAAATACAATTTCTAGATTTGATGTTGGTCAATCTGCTGTAGTTAGCTCTAAATTAGTTTATGCAATAGAAGGTCAAGAGGGAACGGATTGTATGATTGACAGGGCTGCTTCTCTATCAAATAAAAATAAGTTAATAACACACCCAGGGCCAGTCTTAATAAAAATTCCTAAAATCAATCAAAATATTAATTTAGACCCTCCAGTTGTTGGTTTTGAAACTGTAAGAAAGTGTATAGAAAATAATTTTAGCTCTCTAGTTGTTTCATCTAATGGTACTATAATTTTTGAATTAAAAAAAATTATGAACCTAATTAACGCGAAGAATTTTGTTATTTATGTTGTCTAAAGATTTCTTTAACTGGATGTATTAAATTTATGACATTTAAAATTAATAAAAAATTTTTTGTTCTAGCAGGAGAAACATCAGGTGATTATATTGGTAGCTCTATAATAAGAGGGTTAAAAAAGAAAGAAGGGGAAAATAGTAGTTTTTTTGGTATTGGTGGATCTCTTATGAAGGAAGAAGGTCTAAGATCGTTATATGAGATGAATGATTTTAATATAATTGGTTTTATGAATACTATTTATAATTATAAAAAATTAAATCATTATAAAAATACTATTATTAAGAATATATTTGAAGAAAAACCAGATGCAATTATAACAATTGATACAAAAGGTTTTTCTTTAGCTTTAGCAAAAAAACTTAAAACTTTATTTAAGAAAAGTGATTTTAAATGTCCTTTAATACATTTCGTGCCACCAACTATTTGGGCATATGGGCAATCTCGAATAAATAAGTGGAGAAATTTGCATGATGGATTATTCTGTTTGTATAAAAATGAAGAGGAAATTTTTTATAAATATAATGTTAAGTGTGCGTATATAGGAAACCCTGTAATTGAAAAATTTTTAAGTATTAATAAAAAAAATAATAATTTAGAAAATCTATATAAAAAATATAATATTCAAAAAAAGGATATTAATTGTTTTTTATTTCCAGGCAGTCGAGATACAGAAATTAATAATATAATTGATGAATTTATTTTATTAATTAAAAATAACAAAAAAAATATTAAAAACATTAAAAACATTAAATGGTTTATTCCAACAACTAAATTACAGTACAAAAAAATTATTGATAAAATAAAAATTTCTGGTCTTACTACATATGTAAAAGTTATAATTTTAAAAAAAAATTATGATATTTTAAAATGCGCTGATATTGCTGTTGCGTGCAGCGGTACAATTACTTTGGAACTTGTATTATTTAAAATACCTACCATAGCAGTATATAAAACAGACTTTTTGAGTTCAGTTATAGGTAGAATATTAGTTGATTTTAAAAATGTACTACTCCCAAACTTCTTGCTTGATAGACAACTTGTCCCATTTTTATTTCAGGAAAGATGTCAATTTAAATATATTTGCCAAATTTTACTTGAAAATATAGAACAAATAGAAACTAAAAGAGTATTATTTGAAAAAGCATCAAATGAAATTATAGATAGAATGAAATACAAAGAAGGCAGAAAAAAATTTAATTTTTCTAAAAATTCTAGTGAACAAATAATGAGTATTATTAATAATTTTAATTAATTTCTATCTTTTATCTAAATTTATAAAGTCTCTTTTTTGATATCCAGTATATAATTGTCTAGGTCTTCCAATTCTTTGAACAGGATCTGTAATCATTTCATTCCACTGAGCTACCCACCCAACAGTTCTTGCAACAGCAAAAAGTACTGTGAACATATCAGTAGGAAAACCCATTGCTTTCAGAATGATGCCAGAATAGAAATCAACATTTGGATAAAGTTTTTTCTCAATAAAATATTCATCATTAAGTGCTATTTTTTCTAGCTCCATTGCTATTTCTAGTAAAGGATCATTTTTTATACCTAATAAATTAAGAACCTCATGACATGAAACTCTCATCACAGCAGCTCTTGGGTCATAGTTTTTATATACTCTATGGCCAAATCCAAATAGTCTAAATGGATCGTTTTTATCTTTAGCTTTATTTACGTACTCACCAATTCTACTTACGTCTCCTATTTCAGATAACATTTTTAAAACTGCTTCATTCGCACCGCCATGAGCTGGTCCCCATAAAGAGGCTATGCCTGCTGCAATACAAGCAAATGGATTGGCTCCAGAGGATCCGGAAATTCTAACTGTTGATGTTGAGGCATTCTGCTCATGATCTGCATGCAATATTAAAATTTTATCCATAGCCTTTGATATTATCGGATCTATTTTATACTTTTCAGCAGGTACAGAAAAGCACATATGTAAAAAATTCTCTGCATATGTTAAATCATTTTGTGGGTAATTAAATGGTTGACCTAGTGAATATTTATAGGCCATGGCTGCAATTGTAGGTATTTTTGCTATTAAGCGACGAGAAGAGACCATTCTTTCATAAGGGTCATTAATGTTAGTTGAATCTGGATAAAAAGACGAAAGAGCACCTACAACACCTACCATTATAGCCATAGGGTGAGCATCACGCCTAAAACCTCTGTAAAAATTTATAAGTTGTTCATGAACCATAGTATGAAGAGTAATTGCATTTTCAAATTCTGTTTTTTCGTCTTTTTTTGGTAATTCACCATCAAGCAGTAAATAAGCAACTTCTAAAAAACTACTATTATCTGCTAACTGGTCAATAGGGTAACCTCTGTGAAGCAATACACCTTCTTCTCCATCTATGTAAGTGATTGCTGATTCACAAGACCCAGTTGATCCATAACCAGGGTCATAAGTAAATATGCCTAGATCACTATAAAGAGACCTTATATCTAATACAGAGGGTCCAACTGTTCCAGATAATGATTTTAATTCTAATTCTTTGCCATCAAAAACGATTTTGTTTTTTTGTGAATTTGCATTATTTGACATGTTAATTACCTTAATAAGTATATATGATTTAAAATTTCTTAATAAAATTAATATGTATAATTTAGTCGATTTAAAGTAATTGTACAACCTAGTTCATATATAACAGTAACTATATCTGGAGAATTTGTTTTACCAGTAAGAGCTACTCTTAATGCAGGACCAATATCTTTAAATTTTATAGACTTATTTATAATATACTGTTTAAGACAATTATCAATATCATCTTTAGTCCATTTGCATTTATTTAATAAAATACTAATTTCTTTTATATTTAAAATCTTATCTTTCAATATTAAAAGATTATCTATATCAGTGCAAACAAAGTCATCAGAAGTAATCCATTCTATGTCGTCCTCAATGTCAATGAATGTATTAATTCTTTTTAACAGTTCAGGTAATAGAGCTTTTAGTCTCTTCTTTTGGATGTTTTTAAGTTCGAGAGAAAAATGTTGTGTTATTAAATCTAAAACTTCGTTAAGATTTTTTTGTCTAAGAACTTTAGAATTAATACTATTAAGTTTTTGAATATCAAACCTAGCTGGAGATTTATTAATTTTTTCAATAGAAAACTCGCTAATATTTTTTTTTAAATCAAAATCATTTTCGTTTTGCGCTGTCCAACCTAACTGTAATAAGTAGGAGAACATTGCTTCAGATGTGTATCCCATTTTATGATAGTCAAATATATTAGTAGCACCATGTCTTTTTGATAGTTTCAAACCATCGCTTCCATGTATAAGTGGTATATGAGCGTAAGAGGGCTCTTGCCAATTCAAAAATTTTATAATTTGAATTTGTCTAAAAGCATTATTTAAATGATCATCACCTCTAATAACATGAGTAATTCCCATATTATAATCATCTACTACAGATGAAAGCATGTATGTTGGACTTTTGTCAGATCTAAGTATAACCATGTCATCAAGTATTTCATTATTAACAGACACTTCACCTTGAACTAAATCACGTATTGTAGTTGTGCCGCTAGAGGGCATTTTCAGTCTAATAACAAAGTTTTCATCATTGCTATTGTTAGTATTTTCTCTCCATGGTGACTTTATCGGAAATCCATTTTCCCGGCTTTTTATCCTTAATAGTGTAAGTTCTTCAGAGCTTAAATAACATTTATAGGCAAAACCTTTCTCTAAAAGTTTATATGCTATTTTAACATGTGATTTAATTTCTTGTGATTGATAAATGATTTTCTCTGAAGGAAAAATATTTAGCCACTTAAGACCATCGTGAATTGCTTGAACTGCTTCATTAGTAGATCTTTTAGAGT
>JADHQW010000002.1 GCA_016777705.1 Alphaproteobacteria bacterium
TCTTTCTTTTGTTGATCAGTTCCATACCTTACTAAAACTTCCATATTTCCTGTGTCAGGTGCAGAACAGTTAAAAACTTCTGCACCTATAGGAGAACGCCCCATAATTTCACATAAAGGAGCATATTCCGTATTTGTAAGCCCAGCTCCTAGGTCACTGTCTGGTAAAAACAAATTCCATAAACCTTCAGATTTTGCTTTAGCTTTTAACTCTTCCATTATTGGAGGTATGCACCACCTTCCTCCTTCCTCAACTTGTTTTTTATAAACATCTTCGTTGTGATATACGTGTTCATTCATAAAAATGGATAGTTTTTCTTGAAGTTTCTTAACTTTATCTGAATGTTCAAAATTCATTATTTTTCCTTTATTAAATATTCGTTAAAAATGAAAGACGTTATTTGCTCTATTTATTAAGGCTTCTACTCTATTCCCAAACGTAGAAAATCTTTTATCTTTTGTTTGTCCTTTTAAATATCTTATATAAATTTGCTGAAGTATGACTGCTAATTTAAATGCACCGAAAGCATAATACCAATTTATATTTTCTAAATCAAAACCAGTTCTATTTGAATAATAATCTATTATCTCTTTCCTAGTTGGGTATAGTATATTATCAGTTGGCATAGAGGTTATAAACTTACATTCTTCATTATCATTTTCATCAATCCAATAATTTAACATATGACCAACATCCATTAAAGGGTCTCCTCTCGTACACATATCCCAATCAAAAACGGCTACTGGGTCAAACGGATCTATATTACTCCACATAATATTGTCTAATTTAAAATCATTATGTAAAATAGTAACAATCTTAGACTGTGGTAGGTTTAACCTCAAATGTGACGTTAATTTATCAAACCTAGATTTTAAATTTTCATTCTCAGTAGACTTTTTCCACCTGTCTTCCCAGCCATTTAGTTGCCTTAATGCAAACCCTTCTGGTTTTCCCAAGTCACCTAGCCCTACTTGATTTGGGTTAACCTTATGCAAGTCAGCTAGAATATCAATCATTCTAAAACTTATTTTTCTAACATTCTCTTTTGAATTAGCAATATGATCATGCATTTTTTTTCTTATTACATAACCATTTCTTCTTTCAATAATATGGAACTTAGAACCTATAATACTCTCATCATCGCAGAAATATAAACTCTTAGGAGCAAGGGGAAATTTACTATTTATTTGAGACTGGACCTTATATTCTCTTAACATATCATGTGAGGATGGAGCAATCGGACCAAGAGGAGGCCTTCTCAAAACGTACTCTTTATTATCTAATTGTAATAAGTAGGTTAAATTAGCGTGGCCACCAGAAAATTGTAATATTTCGATATTATCAAAGCTGTAATGCAATTCGTTTTTTAGGTAGGTTTTTAATTTATTGAGATCTAGCTTTTCGTCTGCTCTAACATTAATTAACTCTTGATCGATAGTATTCATAATAAGTAATTATTAACGCTCCAAAATTATTTTAAAAGAAAATTAAATATGATAATCTTTTCTACTATTTATCATGTTAAATAGAATCACAACTAATAATTTATATAATTAACATTTAGGGAAAATATGGAAAACTTATTCAATTTAAACGGTAAAATAGCACTGGTTACGGGTGGATCAAGAGGTATTGGTGCAATGATAGCTGAAGGTTTTGTTCGTAATGGAGTAAAAACATATATCTCTTCAAGAAAATCAGACCCTTGCGATAAAAAGGCCAGAGAACTCTCAAAGTATGGAGAATGTATTTCAATACCTGCAGACTTAACTGACATGAACGAAATGGATAAATTAGTTACTAAAATTAAAGATAAAGAAACCAAACTTAATATTTTAGTAAATAATGCAGGAGCAGCTTGGGGTGCTTCATTTGATGACTTTCCAGAGATCGGTTGGGATAAGGTTATGGACACTAATGTTAAGTCTGTTTTTTTTCTTACTCAAAAATTAGTTGATATATTAGAGACGTCAGCAAGCACGTCTGACCCTTCAAGAATTATAAATATTGGATCCATAGATGGCCTTGGAATTCCCAGAGCTGAGACATACTCTTATCCCGCATCCAAAGCGGCAGTTCATCAACTTACAAAAGTTTTAGCTAATAGATTAGCAAACCGAAATATAAACGTTAATGCTATTGCGCCTGGACCTTTTGAGAGTAATATGATGGCCCACACTCTTGAAGAATATGGAGAACAAATAAGATCTTCAGTTCCCAGAGGAAGAATTGGCGTTCCTGAAGATATGGCAGGTGCATCTATTTTTTTATCTTCAAAAGCGAGCTCTTATATAACAGGTTCAATAATTCCTGTTGACGGAGGATCTTTAATTGCGAGAAGGCATATGGAGTAAACTATATAGATCCAGATCTAAGGTGGCTATTAATAGCATCTATAAATAATTTTACTTTCATTGCTCTTAAACGAAGTTAACATTGAAGTTTCGTTAGATTATTCAACTGGAAAATTTAAGTTAAAATAAGTTTTTTCTGTCAACTTATTCTATGACCACCAAATTGATCTCTTAATTTGTTTTTTAAGATTTTACCTGTAGCTCCTAAAGGAATTAAATCTGTAAAAATCACATCGTCAGGTATCATCCATTTGGCAATTTTACCTTCGTATATTTTTAAAATATCATCCTTTGATGGCGATTTTTCAGGCATAGATTGAACAATTAGAATAGGTCTTTCTTCCCATTTTTCGTGGGGAACAGAAATAACAGCAGCGTTAGCGACCTCTGGATGACCAACGCATATATTTTCTAGATCGATAGAACTTATCCATTCACCACCAGATTTAATAATATCTTTTGTTCTGTCGGTAATAGTCATAAATCCATTCTCATCTATTTTCGCAACATCACCTGTATCAAACCACCCTCCTTCAAGAAATCTATCCTTTTCAGAAGTATCATTATAATATTCCTTTAAAACCCAAAATCCTTTTGATAGCAGTCTGCCTTGAGTCTCCCCGTCTTCTGGTAAATCGTTGCCTTCATCATCAACTAATTTCATTTGATGACCAAAAATAGTTCTACCTTGTGGAATTTTTTGATCATAATATTCAGTCCTATTTTTAGGCTCTTCAGCTAATGCGGGCATATTTACAGTTCCAAGTGGGCTCATTTCTGTCATGCCCCATGCATGAATTACCTCTGCTCCAAATTCATCTTCAAATCCTTCAAACAATGTTCTTGGACAAGAAGATCCACCTATAACCAGTCTTTTAACTGTATCTATTTTTTTGCCAGAATCCCTTAAGTGATTTAATAATAAAAGCCAAATAGTAGGAACACCAAGGGAAATAGTTACCTTTTCTGCGTTCATAAGATCAGTTAAGCTTTCACCATCTAGCTTCGCACCAGGAAAGACTATTTTAGTGCCACACATTGGCGCCGCATAGGGTGTGCCCCAGGCATTAACATGAAACATTGGAACAACTGGGAGCACTACGTCTTTAGCTCCGTAGGGGACTACATCTTTTAAGTTCATACCATAAGCATGAAGAACTGTAGATCTATGTGAATAAAGAACACCTTTTGGATTACCTGTTGTTCCAGAGGTGTAGCATAAGGATGAAGCGGTTTTCTCATCTAATTGTGGCCAAATAAATTGGTCAGTTTCATCTTTAATAAAATCCTCATAACATATTACTTTTATATCATCTTTGATTTTAGGTTTTACCATATTCTTAGCGTCAGTCATGACCACTATGGCTTCAACTGTTTTAAAGTTTACAGATGCTTTTTCTATCAATGGTAAAATATTCAAATCAACACATAAAACTTTGTCTTCTGCGTGGTTAACAATATAGGAAACTTGGTCAGGGTGTAACCTAGGATTAAGTGTGTGACATATAAGCCCACTACAAGAAGTTGCGTAATATATTTCTAAGTGTCTATAACCATTCCATGCTAAAGTTCCAACTTTATCACCTTGTTGCAGATTTAATAATTTTAGAGCATTAGCTAATTTCTTAGTTCTTTTACCCCAATCTGAATAATTATATCTATGAATGCCACCCTCAACTGTATTAGATACAATCTCTTGTTTTCCATAGTTTCTAACGGCATGTTCAAAAATACTTGAAATTAACAAAGGATGATCCTGCATCAAACCTAACATATAACTATCTCCAAAATTTAGACTTAATAAATTCTATCTAGCATTACTCTATAATATTTTTTTATTTTTTCGCAAAAGTTTTGTTTCTTTTTGATTAATTTCGTAATCTTTTTCGTTAACATATACTCCAAAAAGTTGAATTGCTTCTTCTATAGAATATTTTTTTTCTATGACATCTTTTAATACCAACAGCTCATCTCTTTCAAATGGAAGGCCATAACCTCCGCCTCCAGGTGTTTTTACATGAACTGTGTCACCTTTTTTTAGCTGAATATCCTGCTCTTTAGACAAATGAACAGGGGTGTAAACTTTTTTTGATTGCTCGACATTAACAATGTTAACTTGACCATCCTGGCCTCCCATAGCTCCTTGAGGGCCAAATCTGCCATGATCCATTACAAAACTTGCTTGAGCATTATTACATAAAATCTCTAACTTATAATCTAAACCAAAACCACCTCTTTGTTTGCCTGCGCCTCCTGAACCTTCATGAAGAGCGTAATGGTGATACAAAACTGGAAATTTTTGTTCCATTATCTCTACAGGTGGAGCTTTGGATATGCCTATAGTTGAACATCCATTAGCAAGGCCATCGTGATCAGAATTACCGCCATACCCCCCACCAGATAATTGATACATAACAAAGTCGCTATTTGTATCTTCATTAAAACCACCTAAAGCAAAATTTCCACTTGTACCTGCGGGTGCTGCAGTGACCCTTGATGGAAGGACTTCAACTAATGCGATAAACACTGCTTCAGCAATTCTTTGTGAAACCTCTGCTGCACAACCAGAAACAGGTCTTGGATAATGAGCATCTAAAAATGTGTTTAATGGTCTTTTAACTTTAAGAGGAATAAAAGCACCACCATTTATAGGAACTTCTGGGAAAATGTGTCTCATAGCTAAGTAAACAGAACTTAAAGTAGTAGCTAAAACAGAGTTCATTGGGCCCTTACATGGCTTAGATGAACCAGAAAAATCAAATTCTAATTCCTCTTCTTTTTTGGTAATTGATAATTTAATTTCTAGAGGTTCGTTAACTACCCCATCAGAGTCAACCCATGCAGAAGATTTGTAAATACCATCAGGTATTTCTTGTATCATTGACTTCATTTGATCTGAAGCTGCATTTCTTAACTCAACTATACTTTTTTCTACAACATCATCACCATATTTGTCTAAGAGTATATTTAGACGTTCTTCACCAACTAAGAGAGCGGCTTCTTGAGCTTTTACGTCGCCAATTCTTTGGTCGGCAACACGAATATTAGAGCAAATAATTGAGTAAATTTCATTGTCAAGTTTACCTTTTTTAAAAAGTTTGACTGGAGGTAGCCTTAAACCTTCTTGTTCTACAGCTGTCGCAGAAGCTGAAAACCCACCTGGGACACTTCCACCAATATCAGGCCAATGTCCAGTATTAGATAACCAACAAAAAATTTTACCTTTTCTAAAATAAGGTTTTACAAACCTTACGTCCATTAAGTGTGTTCCTCCAAGGTAAGGATCGTTAACAATGTAAATGTCATCCTGATTAGGTTTATCTACTTTGCCTTCGTTTATTAACCTAATAAGCTCTCTTGTAGAATACTCCATAGTACCAACAAAGACGGGCAACCCTCCAATTCCTTGGGCAATAAGGTCACCACTTTCAGCGGCATAAATACCATCTGAACGGTCATTTGCTTCTGAAATAACTGGAGAAAAAGCTGCACGAGAAAACGTTAAATCCATTTCATCACAAACCTGTTGAAGGCCTGCTTGAATAACAGATAGTGTTATTTTATCTATACCCATTAAAAATCACCTACCTCAATAAATATATTGCCTAAATCATCCCCATAGGCCTCATCATTTGGCTCTATTAAGGTTGTCGTATCCATTTGTTCAATTATTGCAGGCCCTTTAATTTTAAATTGAAATGGTAATCTGTCTCTAGAATAAATTGGTGTATTTAAAAATTTATCCTTAAAGAAAACTTCTCTATATTCTAATATAGCATCTTCTGCTTCATCCACTTTTCCAGATATATTATTTAATAATGCAAGGTCTAAAGGAATTTTATGGCCTTGAACCGTAGTGTTGATATTAACTATATTTGCTTTGATCTGAGGGAGTTCAACTTTAAATCTTATTAAATAGGCATCTTCAAAACTTTTTTGTATATATTTTAAATCTGGTTTTGAATCATCTAGATTAATTCTTAAAATGTGGGTTTGACCAATAAATTGCATATCAAGACTGAAACTTGAACTGATTTTTGTGAGTTCAAGACCTTGTTTTTTGATTAACTCTTCTCCTCTTTCTTTTTGTTTTTTAAAGATAGTATGTAAATCAACAACATTAACTTTTTCAACAGGAATATTTAAAGTCTTAGTAAAATCTTGTCTTAAATCAGCAATAACACAACCTAGTGCATTCGTAATTCCTGGTCGAGCTGGTACTAATACTTTTGGGATACCTAGTTCTTTTGCCAAAGAACTAGCATGTAATGGACCAGCACCTCCAAAAGCGAATAAAGTGAAATCCCTTGGGTCAACACCAAGTGAAATGGAAACCATTCTTATAGCACCTGCCATTTTTGTATTAGCAATTTTTACAACTGCTTGAGCAGTTTGAACTTCATCAAGCCCTAGTCCTTCGCCCAAAGCAGAATTAAAAATATTTTTAATTTCATTTAAAGAGACATTTTTTTTCTCTGAAATTATTTTAGATATATTCAATCGACCAAGAAGAAGATTTGCATCCGAAATAGTTGGTAAAGTTCCACCATTACCATAACAAATGGGACCAGGTTTAGAACCAGCACTTTCCGGACCCACTTCTAGTAAACCCGCCAAATTTAATTTAGCTATTGAACCGCCACCCGCTCCTACTGTTCTTACATCCACCATAGGAACGTGAACGGGCATAGCATATTCAACCTCTAAATCACTAGAAACAGATGGCTCATTTCCAATAATTAGAGCCACATCAGTTGAAGTTCCACCCATATCATATGTAATAATATTATTAATTCCAGAGGATTTTCCAGTATGCGCAGCAGCAATGACACCAGAAGCAGGTCCAGACATTACTGTTTTTGCTGCCTCTTCAACTACTAATTTTGACGAAATAGTGCCGCCATTACCATTCATAACAAGTAATTCACCAGTATATCCATTCGAAACAAGTTCTTTTTCTAATTTATTAAGATATTTTTCTAGTATAGGTTGAACACTAGCATTAATCGCTGCTGTAACACCTCTTTCATATTCTCTATTTTCAGAGAGTAATGAATGGCCCATTGTTATATAATTATTAGGCCATATTTTTGAAATTATTTCTAAGGCCATAAGTTCATGTTGGTTGTTAGCATAGGAGTGAAGAAAATGAATAACAATAGACTCACAACCCAATTTTAGAAGTTTTTTAGTAGCATTAATTATTTCAATTTCTGAAAGTGACTTAATAACTTTTCCACTAGCATTAATTCTTTCATTAACTTCATAACGTAAGTCTCTGGGTATTATTGGAACAAATTTTCCTAACATGCCATAAGAATTAGGTCTAGTTCTCCTACCTAATTCGATCACATCTCTAAAGCCTTTAGTTGTAATAAAACCAGTCTTAGATAACTTTCGCTCTAATAAAGCATTGGTAGTAGTCGTAGTTCCATGAACAATTAACTTTACTTTTTCTAAGTCAAGTTCAGCCTTCTTGATTGCATTCATAACTCCAAAGGCCTGATTTTCTGATGATGTTGGAACTTTTGCAAATTCTATAACATTATTTTTTTTGTTAACGTATATTAGGTCTGTGAAAGTTCCACCTACATCTATGCCTAGAACATTAAACTTTTCAGAATTTGTTTTATTTATTTTCATATTTCAAAACCAATAGATTAAAACATAATAGTATTTATTTTAAATAATTTACAAAAAATTGTTAGATCATATATTGTGATTATCATCAATCATTGTTAAAAAAATAAATGAAACTCGGTTTTAGAATTAGTTAGAAATTTAGTGTATTACAGACCTGAAAATATAAATGACGCAATTACTACTCTGTCTAAAGGGGAACTGACTATTGCAGCAGGATGTACAGACTTATTTCCAACAACTCAAGAAGATAGTCTCGGCAGTAATATTTTAGACATATCAGCTATCAAATCATTAAAGAGTATTACTATTGAAAAAGAATTCCGAAGAATTGGCTCAGGAGTAACTTGGACAGATCTTGAAAATGAAAAATTACCAAATTGTTACGACATGCTTAAAGAATGCAGCTTACAGGTAGGATCAAGGCAAATTCAAAATTTAGGAACTATAGGAGGCAATCTATGCAACGCTTCCCCTGCTGCAGACGGTGTCCCTTGCCTTTTATCATTAGATGCATCAGTTGAACTGATATCAACAAATGGAAAAAGAATTTTAAAATTAGACGATTTTATTAAAGGCTCTAGAAATACAGAATTAAAGAAAAACGAAATATTATCTGCAATTCTTATTCCTGAAAAAGCTGAAAGAGGACATTCATCTTTTGTTAAGTTAGGCGCACGAAAATATTTAGTTATTTCCATTGCAATGGTTGCATGTAAAATTAACTTAGATGGCGATATTATATCTGACATTGCTATATCTATAGGCTCTTGTAGCGCTGTTGCCAGAAGATTAGGAGAACTAGAAAACACTTTAATTGGGAAGAACGTAAATTCTGACTTAACTCAAGATATTTATAATTTTGATTACAAAAATCATATATCACCAATTAATGACATAAGAGGAACTGATGCATACAGACTTGAAGTAGCTAAAGTTTTGGTAAAGAACTCGATTATAGATACTATCAACAAATTTAAAAAAAAAGGCCAATATGAATAATGCTAAAATTGAAATCAATTTTTATTTAAATAATAAAAAGCAAAATTTATTAGTAAATCCCTCTGATAGAGTTAGTAAAGTTTTGAGAGAGGACTTAGGCTTAATGGGCACAAAAATAGGCTGCAATGCTGGAGATTGTGGTTCTTGTACAATTCTTGTTAATGATGAGCCAGTTTGCGCATGTCTGATGACAGTTGCAAAAGCAGAAAAAAAGAATATTCAAACTATTGAAGGGTTAAGCTTAAATGGAGTGAGCAGCCTTCAAAAATCATTTCTAAAATATGGAGCAGCACAATGCGGAATATGCACACCTGGTCTTTTAGTAACAGCTACAGCTCTTCTTAAAAAGAACTCAACTCCAAGTAAAAAGGAAGTTGAAGAAGCCTTATCAGGTGTTCTATGCAGGTGTACTGGTTATCAAAAAATTATAACTGCCATTATGAACGTAAATTCTGAAGAGGAAATAGAACCCGTCTTTCATAATGCTGTAGGAAAAAGAATTCCTAGAATTGATGGTTTAAAAAAAGTTTTAGGAACAGAAATATATGGAGCAGACTATTGGCCTGAAGATTCACTTTACATTAAAATCGTTCGATCACCATATCATAGAGCAAACTTTGAATTTGGAAATTTAAAGCAATGGCAGCTTGAAACTGAGGGTTTAGATATTATTCTGACTGCTAAGGATATACCTGGAGAGAATAAATTTGGAGTTATACCAAACTTCGCTGACCAACCTGCTTTAGCAGTTTCGGAAGCAAGGTTTAAAGGTGAAGCTGTAGCGATTATTGCAGGTACCTATAATTCAATTAGTAATTTAAACATGGATAAGTTTCCAATTAATTGGGAACCTTCAACAGAAAGCCTGTCCATTAAATCATCAAAAGATAAAAATATAGATAACATTCATTCCGATAGAGAAAATAATTTATTAACTGTTGGTAAAGTGATCTCTGGAGACCCTGAAACTATTATCAACAGATCAACTTTTCAAGTTTCAGGAAATTTAGAAACTTCTTATGTGGAGCACGCTTACATCGAACCTGAAGCTGGAAGTGCTTGGATGGACCATGATACTTTGGTAATACAGGCTTGTACACAAGCTCCTATTATGGACCGTGACGACACAGCTCATATACTTGGTTTAAAAAAAGAAAATGTAAGGATTATTCCAGCAACTGCTGGAGGAGGCTTTGGATCAAAATTGGATGTTTCTATTCAGCCACTATTAGGCTTAGTAACATTAAAAACTAAAAAGCCTTGTAGAATAGTATACACTCGAAATGAATCAATGATATCTACAACAAAGAGACATCCATCTGAGATGCAAGCCTCTGTTTCTGCAGATAAAAATGGTAAAGTTTTAAGTATGATTTTTGATGGTGATTTCAACACAGGTGCATACGCAAGCTGGGGACCAACAGTTGCAACAAGAGTTCCAATACATGCAAGTGGTCCATATTACACTCCAAATTACAAGGCTGTTGGAAACGCATTACATACCAATGGTCCTGTTTCTGGAGCATTCAGAGGTTTTGGAGTTCCTCAAGCTGCAGCTCTTCAAGAAACTCTATATGATCAACTAGCAGATATCTGTAAAATTGACCAATTAGAATTTAGAAAAATAAATGCTCTTAAAGACGGTCAAAAAACAGTTTGTGGACAAGAACTTTATGGTGTCGGCATATATGAATGCTTGGATGCCCTATCAGAAACATGGAAAGAAGGTCTTGAGAGAATAAAAAAATTTAATGAACATTCTAAATTTATAAAAAAAGGTATAGGTTTGGGGTCTTGTTGGTACGGCTGTGGTAATACGGCCCTTCCAAACCCTGCTACTATTAAAATTGGAATAGATAAATTTGGACAACTTTTTTTACACCAAGGGGCTACAGATATAGGTCAGGGATCTAATACAGTTATAACACAAATATGTGCGGATGCTCTAGGAGTATCTATGGAGACATTTAACTTAATTGGTCCTGATACGCATTTAACTCCCGATTGTGGAAAAACATCTGCTTCTAGACAAACTTATATTACGGGAAAGGCAGCAGAATTATCTGGAAAAACTATGCGTAGTAAAATTTTAAGATTAAGCAACATGGGCCCTGATGCAGTTATTGAAATTAAGAACCAGTCAATTTTTGTTAAACATAAAGAAAAAGAACAAAGACTTGAACTTAAAGACATGATCCCAGATAAAGATAACTATGTATTATCGTCAATTGAGACTTATGACCCTCCAACAATACCACTTGATGAGAATGGTCAAGGAAAACCTTATGCAGTATATGGATATGGCGTCCAAATGGCTGAAATAGAAGTCAATAAAGAGCTTGGCACAATAAAAGTTGAAAAAATTACAGCTGCTCATGATCTAGGCAGAGTTATCAACCCATTATTGGCAGAGGGACAAATTGAAGGTGGAATTGCCCAAGGTTTAGGGCTAGCTTTAATGGAAGAATACATTCCAGATAGAACAGAAAATTTGCACGATTATCTTGTCCCTACTATAGGTGACATGCCAGAAATAAAGAGTATTTTTATTGAAAAACCAGATCCAGAGGGACCGATGGGCGCGAAAGGGTTAGGAGAACATGTTTTAATTCCAACAACACCTGCAATCTTAAATGCTCTTAGGAATTGTACTGGCGCAATTATTAAAAAACTTCCAGCGCTTCCTCATAGAGTTTTAGAGGCTATATCGGAGGCTAATGTTGACACAAGAAAAAATTAGATGTGACGCATGCCCAGTAATGTGTTTTATCGCCGACGGTAAATCAGGTGCTTGTGACAGGTATGCTAATGAAAATGGAGAGATCATTAGACTAGACCCTTTAGTCATTTTAAATAATCAAATAGAAAAAGGGGAACAAGTAAAACCTTTTCTTAAAGCTGATTGGAATGGTGAAACTACAGAAAATGATAATACTTTTATAACAGCCATTGGGTCAGGTACCACTTATCCAGACTATAAACCTGCTCCTTTTATCTTCAACAGTAAAGTAGATGGTGCAGATTTTATTACTGTAGTTACTGAAGCAATCTTTTCGTATTGTGGAGTAAAAATCAAAATTGATACTGACAGACATTTAGGGTCTGAAAGAGCGATTGTTAGACATAAAGGCGAAGCTATAGGTCATGTCATGACAAGTGAATATGGGTCACAAATGCTTTCATTAGGTGGAGTTGACCACTTGACCGGTGGTACTAAAGTTGAAGGTCGAGTAACTTGTGAAGCTTTGATGAACTTATGCAACAAAGAGGCAATAGAACTATCAATTGATGAAGGTCTTACAGTTATTGTTCAAGCAGGAAAGCCACCAATTATTGAAGGAATAGAAGAAACTAAAATGAGAGTTGGATGTGGATCTGCTACAATAGGAATGTTTGCATCTCAATGGTTTGGTCTTGTTGATGAGGTTGTTGTAGTAGATGACCATATTACAGGTGTTGTTTCAGAGCATCAGGCTGGCAAAGTATTAGATTGGAAAAGTACAGGTATTTCAGTAAAAGGAAGACGATCTACTCCTGGCAGATATTTTCAAGTTGCAAACCCAGGCACGGGATGGGGTGGCACTGATATTCAAGACCCATTAACAATTTTAGGCACTTGGAATGAGAAAAAAGGTGCTGTACCTGGATTAACTATTCTCATGGTCTCTACAACTGGTGAGAATTACTCTTATTACGAACTAGACAATGAATTGATCCCCAAGAAAAAAAAATTACCTGCAAATCTAAAATCAAGTGTTGAGCTTATTAAAGAAAATTGTGAACCCGCTCTTTGCACCGTGATGTTTGTTGGAGGTGCTGGTGGATCACTTAGATCGGGTGTTACCAAGAATCCAATTCAGCTAACTAAATCAGTTAAAAACAACGAAACTAATATAACATGTGGAGGAGCTAAAACTTATATTTGGCCTGGTGGTGGAATTACTCTTATGGTTGATGTTCATGAAATGCCTGATAATTCATTTGGATATGTACCTACTCCTGCGATTGTAGCTCCTTTAGAATTCACCATTGATAGAAACAAATATAAATCAATTGGTGGACATACTACAAAAATAAGGTCAAAAAAAGATATAATTGAAAATGGTGGTGAATATGGAAACAAAAAGTCCTTCTTGTCCTAACTTTCACTAATGCTTATCAAAGAAAAAGATAATAGACTGTTCCTTAATCATGGTCCAATAGATATAGTTCTTGAAGCTTTTGGAAAAGATAAACCTTTAGCATATGAAAAAGCAAAAAAATACTTTAGTACTTTATTGAATGAACTTGTCTTAGATATGGACTTACTTAAAAAAGAAGTAGTTCCGCATAGACATTTTAATAATAAAATTTCTCAGAGCATGCAAAATGCAACTGAAAAGTTCTATCCTGACTTTATAACCCCAATGGCTGCTGTAGCTGGATCAGTAGCTGATAATATTCTAAATGTTTTAGTAAAAGATACTAAGCTTGAAAAAGCCTATGTAAATAATGGTGGGGATGTATCATTTTATTTAACAGAAAATCAAACCGTTAAAAGTAGCTTGGCATCCATTCCAAACATTATTGCAGAAATTGATTATAAAGATAAATCCAGAGGTATTGCTACATCTGGATGGAGAGGACGAAGTTTTTCTCTTGGTATAGCAGATTCAGTTACTGTCTTAGCGGATAATGCAGCAATGGCTGATGCTGCCGCAACGATGATTGCTAACTCTGTAAATATAAAAAATCACCCTTCAATTATTAAAAAACCTGCCGAAGAAATTTATGAAGATAGTGATTTAAAAAATTTAATGGTTACGGTTGAAGTTGGTGATTTAAAACAATCAGAGATCGAAGACGCATTAAGAAATGGAAATGAAGTTGGTAAAACGTATCTTGAAAATGGCTTGATTAATTCAGCTTTGATTGAGTTGCACAATTGTTTTTGTATTGTACAAAAGGAATCAACTAATTTAAACTTTATTAACAAATCTAGTTTGAAAAAAATTAATTACGTTTAATACATTGAGCAAAGTAATTATGAATTTAATAAAAGATTTTTTTAATGATATTACTAAAGAAAATATTACGAATGGATTTGTAGCATTCCTTTTTGCCGTTACAGGTCCTGTTGCAATAATGCTACTTGTTGGAACTAAAACAAGTCTTTCAAACCAAGAACTTTCAAGCTGGCTGTTTGGTGCCTTTGCTATAAATAGCGTAATAAGTATATTTTTTTCATTTTGGTTTAGACAACCACTAGTATTCATGTGGAGTATCCCTGGAATTATATTAATTGGTTCTTCGATAGAAAATTATTCATTTAATGAAATAGTAGGAACATATTTAGTGACTGGAATGTTTCTTACATTTCTTGGTTTAACAAATATATTGAATTGGATAAATAAAAAAATTCCAATTGAAATTGTAATGGGAATGGTTGCTGCTATTTTTCTCCAATTTAGCTTAAATTGGCTTTACTCACTAAAAGAAACTCCTTTACTATCTGGATCAATGACAATTACTTACTTTATCATTTATGCTTTTCCTTCGCTACAAAGAATAATGCCTCCACTTTTAGGATCTTTAATTGTAGGTGTTTTAATTATTTTAAACTCTAATCATGCTGAAATTTTTAATAATTTAAGCTTGTCCCCTATAATGCCAACAATTTTTAAGCCTGAATTTAATTTAAATGCTAACATAGAATTAGTAATACCTTTAGCTATTACAGTTTTATTTATTCAAAATGGGCAAGGTCTTGCCATTCTAAAATCTGCTGGTCACCAAACTCGTATTAAACCTTTCACTGTAGCCTGTGGAATAGGATCAATAATCAATTCTTTTTTTGGAACAGTATCATCTTGTCTAACAGGCCCTGTAACAGGCATAATTACATCAGACGAAAACAATAAAAATAGCTTAAAAGTTTCTGATGCAAATAAATTACTCGGACAAGAAAGAGTTGAATTTCTGGTCAAAAAACATGGAAAAGAAAATTTTTTAGAAGCTTTAAAAGATCATAAAGTTAAAACTATAATAAAAGGGCACTACACGAGTGGAATAGTTTTTTCTTTACTTTGCATAACCTTTGGTATTTTTTCTCCTTTTTTTACTGGATTCATTTCCTCTTGCCCTCCAGGTTTCATTGCTTCTCTCGGCGGAATAGCGTTATTAATAGTCTTAAAAAACACATTTATAGCAGCTTTCTCTGGAAGCTTTTCACTTGGTGCACTTGTATCTTTTCTTATTACAATGTCAGATTTAGTTTTCCTTAATATTGGGTCACCTTTTTGGGGAATACTTGGTGGGTTATTGATAGCCAAAATCTATGAAAAAAATAATATTTAACAAAAAAAACGCATAATTAATTACTATTAATATGTTAATTAATATGATAAAAATAACTTGCTTTAAGAAATTTGCTGTGTTTCATTCTATATTTATATTATGGGGAAAATTAAAAAATCTTTAATTATATATGATATATTTAAGGACAACCATTTATAATAAACTATATGTAAAATCAAAATATTTTTTTTCTGGGAGGTATTAATGAAAATCAAAATATTTAACAAAACTACGAAAGTTGCATCTGCTTCAATGCTAGTCGCTTCATGCTTGTTAGCCGGAACTGCTTTTGCAAAAGATACAGTTAAGGTTGGTGTGGTTTCATTTTTGACTGGACCAGCTGCAGGAGTTTTTGGAGTGCCTGCAAAACAGGGAGCTCAAATAGTTATTGACGCTATTAATAATGGTACAATGCCTGCACCTTATAATAAGCAAGGATTTGCTGGTGCCAAGATGAACCCTATTTTTAGTGATGAATCAGGTGGTGGAACTAAACAAGTTGGTCTATTTAGAGATTTTGTTGAAAAACAAAAAGTTGATGCAATGATTGGTTATATATCTTCTGGAAACTGTATGGCTATCGGTCCAATTGCTGATGAGTTAAAAATGCTAACTGTGTTTTCAACATGTGGAACACCTAGATTATATGAAGAAAAGCTGAGGTCTCATGTTTTTAGAACACAAGCTAATGCAGTTGGTGATAGTTTAGCCGCAGCTAGATATATTACAGACATGTACCCTAATGAAAAGAATTACACAGGCATAAATCAAAACTATGCTTGGGGACAAGATTCTTATAAATTCTTTGAATTAGGTATGAAACAAATGTCACCAGACAGTAAAGGTTCTGATAAACCTCAATTTCCAAAACTTTTTGTTGGACAATACGGAACAGAAATTTCAGCATTATCTTTAGATAAAGCTAAAGTTGTGCATTCAAGTTTTTGGGATGGTGATATTGAGGCATTTACTCTTCAAGCAATGGTTAGAGGCTTTTTTCAGAAAAAAATCTTTGTTTCTTCTGTTGGAGGATCAGCTGTTGATGCATTAGACAAAAAATTTCCCGATGGTATTGTAATGGGTACAAGAGGTAATGTAGGTCTACTTGCAAGAGATGATAAAAGCCCATTAAATGTTTGGTTCATAAAAGAGTATAAAAAAAGATTTAATGCTCTACCATTAGGACCATCATATCAATATGCTAGATCAATTTTAGCTTATAAATTTGCTATGGATAAAGCTATGGCCAAGGCAGGAAGTTTTCCTACTCAAGACCAAGTTATTGCTGCTATGAAGAACATCAAGTTCAAATCATTTACAGAAACTATTTCAATGGCAAGGGGTGGTGGTCATCAAGCTGTTCATTCAGTTGGCTATGGTCTAACTAAATACAATAAAAAAGGTAAGACACCTGGAGCTGAAAAAGTTAAGATGTATGGTCCAGAATGTATATATCCACCAGCTGGAACAAAGTCAGAAGACTGGATAAATGCAGGAATGCCTGGAGCAAAATGTAATTAAACTTAATATTTAAAAGGGGTGCCTTCAAAAGCATCCCTTTTTTATTGCTATTTTGGAGTATATCAATGCAATTTTGGGCTACAGTTTTTTTAGACGGTCTTACTTATGCCTCTTATCTTTTTATAGTAAGTTTAGGTTTAACTATTATATTTGGGGTAATGAAAATTTTGAACGTTGCTCATGGTAGTTTTTATGCCTGGGGCGCTTACACAGCTGCATTTGCAATAGGTATTATTTCAGACAATGATCTGCCTGAAATTTTATTTTTACCAGCTATATTAATTTCTGCAGTTTTAGTAGGTGTAGTTTTAGGGTATATTATAGAACGTTTTATACTTCGAAAAATGTATAATCAGGACATACACCTTATAGTTTTAGCTACTTTTGGGGTATTTTTAATTTTTGAAGATCTCATTATAATTACCTTTGGTGTTGACCCTTATCTTCCTTATCAACCTGCAATGATGCTTGGCTGGATTGATATTGTTGGTTTAAATAGAGGTGTCTATCAACTCTCTTTAATTCTTCTTGCTACAATTGTTGCTTTTGGTTGCTGGTATGGCCTTACCAAAACTAAGTGGGGTAAGCTCCTTCAATCGGTAATTTATGACAGAGAAATAAGTGAAGCTATGGGCATAAACGTTACTAAAGTTTATGTTGTAACATTTATCGGAGGTGCCATTTTAGGAGCACTAGGAGGTGCATATGTTGCTCCTACTACATCTGTATCTCCAGGTTTTGCTATAGACCTTGTGGTTTTAAGCTTTGCTGTTGTGGTTATTGGTGGAATGGGTTCAATTCCTGGTGCTCTTATTGGTTCTTTAATAGTAGGGTTATTAAGAGCATTTGCAGTTCATCAAGCTCCAATATTAGAATTGTTTGTTGTTTTTGCCGTTATGGCAATCGTTTTAATTATTCGTCCTGAGGGCTTATTTGCTCCTCCTAAAGCAAGGAAAATTTAATGTTTACTGGTATTTTCAAAGACACAAGCGTAAGAGTTTTGATCGTATTTATGATAAGCTTGTGCGTTATTTCATCTTTTATTTTACCTGATTGGATGCAAAATAACTTTATGTATGGCTTGTCTAGAGGCTTAGCTATTTTAGGTCTTATGTTACTATGGCGAACAAACCTAGTGTCTTTCGGACATGCATTATATTATGGTTTTGGAGCATATGCTGTTGCCTTATGTCAAAAATATTTTGGTATAACTGATATCTTGTTAAGGTTTACAATAGCAGTTGTTGCAGCAGGATTATTAGGTTTTTGTCTTGGGTTTATTCTCAGAAAATACAGAGAAATATTTTTTGCAATGTTATCGCTTGCTTTTTCTATGGTATTATATGGATTGTTGGCTAAAGCCGAGTTCCTAGGATCAACTGATGGAATGTCAATTTCTCCGTCTACGCTTTTTGGATTAGAGCTTACAAGACAATATTTATTCTTCCTTATAACATTTTTTGTTATTTGTGCTGCTGTTTCAATACAAGCTTATCTTAGATCAACACTTGGACACTTAACTACAGCAATTCAAGATAATGAAATAAGAGTAGAGTTTCTTGGTTTCTCTGTACAAAAAGCAATACATATAAAATATGTTATTTCAGCTTGTTTAGCAGGAGGTGCTGGAGGGCTTATGGCTGCAAGCCTTGGTCAAGTTGATCCAGATTCAATGGTGAATTGGAATGTATCTGGAGAGCTTGTATTTATAACAATAATGTCTGGTTGGGGAAATATTTTAGCACCTTTTATTGGAGCGATAATTTTTGAATTCATAAGAACATACGCTTTTGAATGGGCACCGCAAGCTTGGGCAGCAATCGTTGGTGGAACATTACTTGCAATAATTTTCTTTTTCCCAGGTGGTATATGGTCAATAATTGAAAAAGTTTTTAACTATGGAAAGAAAAAAGATGTCAAGTAATATAGTTTTAAAAGCATCTGAATTAAATAAATCTTTTTCAGGTATTGTAGCGGCTAAGGATATTAATGTTTCAATAAATCAAGGAGAAATTATTGGTATAATTGGAGCAAATGGAGCTGGCAAAACTGTTTTTGTAAATATGATTACAGGTTATTTAAAACCTACAAGTGGTAAAATAGAATTTATGGGATCTGATATTACTGGAATTGAACCAAGAAAAGCAACCCATATTGGCTTATGTAGATCGTTTCAAATTAGCCAAGTTTTTATGACAATGACAGTTAAACAAAACCTTATGATAGCAATGTCACTGGCTAAAAAAAGTGGTAAGACATTATTGGACCCCATAGAAGATGAGTCTATTTCAAAAGAATGCGACACAATACTGAAATTGTACAAAATTTTAGATCAAAAGGACAATATAGTTAGCACCCTATCTCAAGGAATAAGAAAACTTCTAGACATTGCTATGGCTGTGGTTGGAAACCCTAAGGTAATATTACTTGACGAACCAACTTCAGGCGTTTCTGTTGAAGAAAAGTTTGGCATTATGGATATAGTTATTGCCGCATTAAAACAAACAGAAACTTCAGTATTATTTGTTGAACATGATATGGAAATAGTTGAAAGATACGTTGACCGTGTCATAGCTTTCTATCAAGGAGAAATTATATGTGATGCTCCACCCAAAAAAGCTTTATCAGATAAAAAAGTTATTGAATATGTTTTAGGGCATTAAACAAATATGTTATTAAGGTTTAATTATGTTAAGATTAGATAAAATAAATGTAAATATCGGATTAATTGAGATCCTAAAAGACGTTTCTTTAGATTTAAAGAAAGGTCAAATGGTTGGTCTAATTGGCAGGAATGGAGCAGGAAAAACAACATTATTGAGGGCTATAATGGGAATTTTGCCCACTATTTCTGGTGAATTATCATTTGAAGATCATGATCTAATTAAAATGCCATCACAAAAAAGAGCCTATTTATCAATTGGCTATATGCCTGAAGATAGAAAATTAATACCATCTATGTCTGCTGAAGAAAATATTCTTACTCCAGTTTGGGCTACTAATATAAATGACTGGAAACAAAGGTTGGATTGGATTTACAAAATTATTCCGGAAGCTTTAGATTTGAAAGACAGACCTTCTACTAGTTTATCAGGAGGACAGCAAAAGCTTATAGCATTATCCAGAGCCCTTATGGTTGGAAGTAAACTTTTACTTCTAGATGAACCGTCAGAAGGAATCGCCCCTGCTCTTACTAAAAGAATTATAGATATTTTGAATAATCTAAAAAAAGAAGGGGTTACAACTCTAATTGCAGAAAGTAATGCTGGTCATTATCAAGGCATGCTAGACAAATCTTTTGTAATAGAGCGTGGACAAATCAAGTAAATTTATAAAAAATTTATTGCTTAAAATTATCTTTATTTTACTATTTAAATAGTAAATAGGAAAATTTAATGCCTTTGTATAAATCTGATTCAAAAATTAAAATTCAATTTAAATTGAATAATAAAGATATAAATACGGAAACAGACAATAGAACTCTTCTAAGCGATTTTTTAAGACATACAATTGGCGAAACAGGCACTCATGTTGGATGTGAACACGGAATTTGTGGAGCCTGTACGATTTTACTAAACAATGAACCAATAAGATCCTGCTTGATGTTTGCATCACAATTAAATGGCAAAGAATTGGTAACTATTGAAGGGTTAGTAAATGATAAAAACTTTGATAATTTAAGAAAAGCTTTTAAAAAAAATCATGCTTTACAGTGTGGTTATTGTACGCCAGGTTTTTTAGTAACAATTATAGCATTTTTAAACACAAAGCCTAAAAATGTTGATGTTAACAAAATTAGAGAAATGCTAAGCGGTAACATATGCAGGTGTACGGGTTATACAGGTATAATAAATGCAGTAAAAGAAGTCATTGGAATAAATGAAATTGAACAAAAAAATGTTTGATCTTGGAACAACAATTTTAGCTTCAAAAGAAAAAAATCCAGATGCAATAGCAATAGCAGGTCTAGATTACAAATACACCTACTATGAATGGTTTAAAAAAATAGATACTCTATCAGGATCTTTAAAATATTTAGGTTTAAAGAAACAAGAAAAAGTTATTACTTTACTCCAAAATAATTTTGAAGCCTCTACAATACATTGGGCATGTCAATTAAATAATCTAATCGTTGTGCCTTTAAATTGGAGAATGAAGCCTGAGGAGATTGATTTTTGTATTTCTAATTCAGAAGCTAGTTGCATATTCTTTCAAAAAGAAAGTATGGATGGAGTAGAGCTGTCGCTAGAGGCAAAGAAAATTAAACAAATCTTTGTTGGTGGCAATAATAATAAAATACTAAATATAAGCGAACTTATTAAAAATGGTAATCCTGGAAACCACCCTGAAGGAAAAAGTGATAGTTATTCAATAATTTTATACACATCAGGCACTACTGGAAAGCCTAAAGGTGTGCCAAGAACACATTTAGCTGAAAGGTCAGCTGCACTAGCTCATGTCGCTCAAAATATGTATAAAAATGGAGAAATCACTCTTGGTGTTATGCCTTTATATCATACAATGGGAATTAGATCATTAATTTCAATGTCACTAATTAATGGAACATTTATAACACAACCTAAGTTCTCATCCCTAGAAGCTATAAAATTAATTAATAAGTTTAAAATTACTTCTTTATATTTGGTACCTACTCTATTTCATGAATTAATCGAAGATAAGAGTTTTACAAATAATAAAGTTAAATCATGCAAGAAATTAGGATTTGCTGGCGCGCCTATGAACAATGGTCTCATAAAAAAAGTTATGAAAGCATTTAAACCTATACAACTTGTTAATCATTATGGATCGTCTGAAGTCTATACTTTTACTGTTGATCAGAATGCACATAAAAAACCAGGATCAGCAGGCAAAGCTGGAATAAATCAGCGTATTCGAGTTGTAGAAATTGGATCTAAAAACCCTCAAAAAATTGTTAAAAAAAATATTGAAGGAGAGATAATTGCTTCTCTTAAATCTGAAGAATCTTTTTCAGGATATTTAAAAAGACCTGATGCTAATAAAAAGTCTATAATCAAGAACTGGTATTTTACAAATGACATTGGTTACATAGATAACAATGGTGATCTTTTCGTAACTGGCAGAGTTGACGACATGATTATAACTGGAGGTGAAAACGTATCACCCATTGAAATAGAAAATTTATTGTCGTTAAATAAAAATGTTCTTGAAGTCGTTGTAGTTGGACTTCCTGACGAAAAATGGGGGCAAAGAATTTGTGGTTTTATTAAACGAGATGGTAATATTGAATTTGGTAATCTAGATAAACATTGTAAAGAATCTGGTATGGCCAACTTTAAAAGACCAAAAGAGTATATTTTTGTAAAAGAGATACCTAAATCTCCTACAGGAAAAATTTTAAGAAGAAAATTACTTGCAGGTGAGTACGATTTAGATAGATGAATTATTAATAGAGAAGAGGAAGAAATATGTTAAAAAGAAAACCGCATCTTGAATTTACTAAAATTTCTTCAAACGAAAATTGGCATACGCCTCAAGGTTATCCAACTGGAATAAAACAACATATTTTAGCTTCTGACATTGATGAAGTTAATAAGACAGGAAGTAGATCAAGATTACTTAAATTTGAACCTGGTGTATTTACAACTGAAAAATTTATTCATGACCATTGGGAAGAAGTTTATTTGGTTAGTGGGGATTTAATAGTAGGAAACGATGAAGATGGAAATGGTGGAGAACAATTTGAAGGATCAACATATGCATGTAGACCTCCTGGCGTTTATCATGGTCCTTTTAAGTCTGATAAAGGCTGTGTCCTTTTTGAATTACATTACTATAAAAATGAAACTGAATTTTAATTTTTAAGGATTTAAGATGATTAAAACAGGCAAGGAACACTTAAGTCAATTAAGAGATGGAAGAGTAGTTTATATTGGTGATGAAAAAATTGATGACGTTACAACTCATCCAGCCTTTGAGAAAGCCGCGCAAAAAGTAGCTGAATTGTATGATATTAAACATCAAGAAATTTATAAAGACGTTTTGTCATATGAAGAAAATGGCGAACTATGCTCTACTTGGTTTTTACAAGCAAAAAACAAAAGTGATTTAAGGAAAAGATCTAAAGCGCATAAAGTTATTGCTGACCAAACATCTGGAATGATGGGACGTTCTATGGATCATGTAGCTAGTTTTGTAACGGGTATGTCTACAAATCCTGATATTTTTGATAGTGGTAAATATAAATTTAAAGAAAATCTCTTAAATTATTATAAATACATGAAAAAAAATGATGTTTTTGCATCTTATGCTGTTGTTCCTCCTCAAGCGGCAAGAAACCCTGAATTTTATCAAAAGCAAAATCTTCCTATTCCAACTCTATCTGTTGTAGAGGAAAATAAAAAAGGCGTCATTATTTCAGGGATGAAGATGCTTGCTACAAGCGCTGTATTTGCCAATGAAATATGGATTGGCAACCTTGTTCCCCTAGCCCCAGACCAGATCAAACAAGCCATAACATGTGCAATACCTTGTAATATTGAGGGATTGTCTCTCTGGATGCGTCAACCACTATCAACACATTATGACAATCAGTTTGACTCTCCTTTATCATGGAATATGGATGAAACAGATGTACTTGTAATGTGTGATAAAGTATTTGTTCCTTGGGACAGAATATTCGTGATGGACGATGCTATTTTAGCTAGGGAGATATACATAAAAACACCTGCCCATTGTTATGGAAATCATCAAGCTAATGTAAGATATTGGTCCAAAATGGAATTAATAACAGGACTATGTAATAAAATAGCTAAAGCCACCGGTGCAGACCAAATTCCAGCAGTAAGAGAAACACTTGGGAAAATGTCATCATTAGAAGCTAATTTATCTGGAATGATACATGGACAAATAGAAGCGGCTGAAACTTGGCCAAATAATCATATGACATTCAATAGAAGAATGATGTACGCAGCATTAAATTGGTGCACCGAAAATTACACACCAATTGTTGACGAATTAAGAACACTTTGTGGTGGAGGTGTTTTTCAAATGCCTGCAAGTATTAATGTTATGAAAAATGAAAAACTAAAGAAAGATTTTGAAACTTATTTTCAAACCCCACAAATGGACGCAAAATCAAGAATGAAGCTATTTAAATTAGCCTGGGATGTAGTAGGCTCTGAATTTGCTGGAAGACAACAGCAATACGAAAAATTCTATGCAGGAGCTTCTTTTATTATTAAAAACCACAGTTACCGTGAAACTCCTTGGGATTATTTTGATGGTGTGGTGGATAGTTTAATGGATAAATATGATCTACCAGAAAATTAATTTTAAGAAATATAGGAGTTTTAATTGGCAATAGTTATTAAAGAATTCGATGGGTTTAGAGTTGAAGTAAATAATGAAGATAATAGAGGTGATATTATTTTATCAAGACCCCCATTAAATGTTATTCAATATTCGCAAAGAATTCAAATGGCTGAAGCTATGAAAGATTTAGATAAAAATGAAAATGTAAGAGTTATTATTTTACGAGCAGATGGAAAAAACTTCTCATCAGGAGGAAATATTGAAGGTTTTTTAAAAGAGACACCAGAAACACTAACTATGCTTGCTCAAAACGTAATGACGCCTGAAAAAATTAGAAAACCAGTTATCGCTGCAATTCAAGGTTACTGTTTTGGAGTTGGCTTAGAATTTTCTTTAGCTTGTGATTTCAGGATTGTGACTAAGTGTGCACAGCTATCCCTTCCTGAAATGAAAATAGGAATGATACCAGGATCAGGTGGATCAGTTCGACTAGCTAGGATGATCGGGTTATCTAGGGTTAAAGATATGATAATGAGAGGTAAAAGAATTTCTGGAGAAGAATCTTATAATTATGGTCTAGCATCTGAAGTGGTTGAAATTAACGAACTTGAGAGTGCGACTAGTAATCTTGTTAAAGAACTTTGTTTAGTATCACCTTTAGCACAAAGAGCCATTAAAACTGTTCTTAATGCATCTCAAGATGCGCCTTTACACGTTGCAATTGAGTTAGAAGGTGAAACATATGGCAGGCTTAGAAGTTCTAGTGATTTTAAAGAAGGTGTTCAAAGCTTTGTAGAAAAAAGAAAACCTGTTTATACAGGAAAATAGAAGGTAAAAATTGTTAATGGAGAAAATTCTCAACAAAGTTAATAATTGTAAAATTGGATCATCAATTGAAAGATCAGAAGATGATACATTAATTATAGGTAAAGGAATTTATGGCGACGACAAAGGTAATCCACCTGGAACTTTACACGTTGCAGTATTAAGATCTCAATATGCAGCAGGAAAAATTCTTAACTTAGACACAACAATGGCTTCTTGTATTCCTGGAGTGCATTCAATAATTGATGGTAAATCATTTTCAAACCTTTCAAAACCTCTATTGTCCGTTTTAAGAATTGATATCGAGGTTTGGCCTTGCGCAATTGAATATGTTAGGTATGTAGGCGAACCTATAGCTCTAGTGTTAGCTGAAAACAGATATATTGCTGAAGACGCAATTGATAATATTAAGGTAACATATCAAGAATATAATCCTATTATTAAGACAGAAGATGCTACGTTGGATTCTTCACCAAAAGTTCATAAAAAAACTAAAACTAACGTGGTCAGTGACAGAAAATTTTCATATGGAAATCCAAAAGAAGCTTTTAAAAAAGCTGATGAAATAATTAAGTTGAAAATTGAATATCCTAGAAATAGTTGTACTCCACTTGAAGGTTTTATAGTTCAAAGCAATTATAATTCTTCTGAAAAAAGTTATACCGTTCACTCAAATTTTCAAGGACCATTTAGCCTTCATTCTGTGATTTCGAGATCTTTAAATGTTAATGAAAATAAATTAAGGTTAATATCAAACCAAGATTCTGGAGGTAGTTTTGGTATTAAACAAGCTATACTTCCAATGATAGTATTAACCTGTCTAGCTTCAAGAATTTCAGGAAAAAACATAAAGTGGGTTGAAGATAGAATTGAACATTTAACCGCAGCATCATCAGCCACTAATAGAGTGACTACTATCAAAGCTGCTGTAAGAAGAAATGGTGAAATTCTAGCGCTAGATTATGATCAAATTGATGATGTTGGTGCTTATTTGAGAGCACCAGAACCAGCTTCATTATATAGAATGCATGGAAACTTATCTGGAGCTTATTTGGTTAAAAATATATCTTGTAGAAACAGAGTGGTTCTAACTAATAAAACACCAACTGGTTTAAATCGAGGTTTTGGCGGTCCTCAGCATTATTATGCTCTTGAGAGATTGGTTCATAAAATTGCTGTTAATCTAAAATTAGATCACCTAGCAGTTATCAAATTAAATTTAGTAAAAGATAAAGATTTTCCCTATCAATCTGCTTCTGGAGCACTTCTAGATTCTGGTCAATATAAAAAATTGATGGATAAAGTTTTAAAATCCAATGAATTTTCTGATATGAAGTTGCGACAAAACTTAGCACAAAAAAAAGGTAACTTGTATGGAATTGGTTACGCTGCAATAGTAGAACCATCCGTATCAAATATGGGTTACATAACTACGGCAGTACCATTTAAAGAAAGAGAAAAATCAGGACATAAAGGAGGAGCCATTGCAAGTGCGACTGTATCAATAGGACCTACTGGTGGAATTTATGTAACATGTGACAGCGTTCCACAAGGTCAAGGCCATAAAACTGTACTTGCACAAATTGTTGCCGATATTTTTGGATTAAGCTTTGAAAATGTTTTTGTTAATGGTGAATTGGATACTCAAAAAGATGCGTGGTCCATTGCTGCAGGTAATTATTCAAGTCGTTTTGCAGGAGCAGTCGCAGGTACGACATCTCTTGCGGCAAAAAAACTAAAATTAAGAATATTAAAAATTGCTTCTACAAAACTAAATTGTAAAGCTGAAAATATAATATTTGAAAATAATTTCGTTATAGATAAAAATAATTTTGATAATAAAATATCTTTTAATCGATTAGTTGGATTAGCACATTGGTCTCCAGGAGAACTTCCAGAAAACTCTGAGAATGGTCTAAGAGAAACTGTTCATTGGTCACCACCACAATTAGCTCCGCCTAATAACAAAGATCAAATTAATGGTTCACTTGCCTATGGTTTTGTTTTTGATATTTGTGGTTTAGAAATAAATCCTAAAACCGGTCAGACAAGGGTTGATAAGTATATTACAGGACATGATGCTGGAAATATTTTAAATCCTTTATTAGCCAATGGACAAATTTATGGTGCTTTCGCTCATGGTTTAGGAGCTGCATTGTTTGAAGAATTTAAATATACTGATGATGGCTCTTTTTTAGCTGGAACTTTTGCAGATTACCTTCTTCCATCAACTTATGAGGTGCCAACACCCTCTATAATTCATATTGAAACGCCTAGCCCTTTTACTCCCTTGGGCGCAAAAGGCTTAGGTGAAGGTAATTGTATGTCAACTCCAGTAGCTATAGCAAATGCAGCATGCGATGCTTTAAAAATCGATAATGTTACACTTCCCCTAACACACTCTAAAGTTCATTCCTACATCACTTCTAATTTAAAAGAACAACCAAGATCTAAATTAAATTCAAATAAAAACTTTATTAAGCCAAATGATAAAAATAATATTATTACTGGCCAAGGAAATAATTTATTATACAAAAAACCGAACCAAATCTGGGATTTTTTATTGAATCCTGACAATCTATCAAAAATATTACCAGTTACTGAAAAGATTTTATTAATAAAAGATAACCACTATGAAGGTAAAATTAAAATTAAATTTGGTCCGATTACTGGTGAATATGAATTTTCTGTACTATTAAGCAAATTAAATAAACCAAAAAATTTAAAACTATCTGGAAAAGCAAGTGGCCCATTAGGAATAGCTAGTGGTGAAGGTTTGATAACATTGTCACCTATGAATAAAGAGAAAACAGAATTAACTTATCAATATGATGTGCAAGTTTCTGGTAAAATTGCAGCTATAGGTGGTCGTTTCTTAAAAACTGCTTCAAATATAATTATAAATCAATTTTTTGATCGTTTAGCTCAAGAAATATCACCTGAACATAGAAAAAATAATTTTTGGAATTTGATATTAAAATGTTTGAAAGTCATTAAATGAAACCTGCATCTTTTGACTTATTTCAACCCAAAAATTGGCAAGAAGTTCTTGAAGGATTGCAAGAGTATGGTGAGGATGCACAAATATTAGCTGGTGGGCAATCTTTAATTGCAATGTTAAATATGAGAATTGCAAAGCCAAAAGTTTTGATTGATATCAATTCCATAGAAGATGATGTTCCGTTAATCGATAATAAGACTAACATTGAAATCAGCGCATTATTTAGACAATTACAACTTGAAAATAGAATAAAAACAAAAGATGACTTACCATTAATAAGCGAATGTCTTCCTTATATTGGACACCAACAACATAGAGCCCGTGGAACAATCATAGGTTCTTTATGTCATGCAGACCCTAGCTCTGAGTTACCTTTATGTTTTATAGCTCTAAAAGGACAATTAAAGTTGAATAGTTTATCTACACAAAGAATTATTAATGCAGAAGATTTTTTTCTTGGTCCACTATTAAATTCTAGAAATCATAATGAGGTAATTAAGTCGGTAATAATACCTAAAGCAAAAGAACAAACTGGTTACGCTTTTAAAGAAATTTCTGAAAAACACGGTGACTTTGCACTTGCTTCATTTGCTGCAATTGCAAGTCATAATAATGTTAGGTTTGTTGTAGGTGGTGTTAGCGATAAAATTACAGCAAGAGATTGGATTACAGATGACTTAAATGAAATTGAATCTCTTGTAAATGACTTTGCATGGGATTTAGATACTGCGACAGATCAATACACAACTGACAGGTATAAAAGAGATATTATTAGGAACTTAGGCTTTGAAACCATTAAAACAGCAATAAGTAGAAAGAATGCAAGATAATTTGTATTAATCTAAATTAATAAATAACATTAGATGTTAATATTTTTGTAAGCTATTTTAAAAATATAGATAACTTGAGTGGGAGTAGTTAATTATGTTTAAAGATAAAGTAACAAAACAAAATAATGCTGCTTATTATTTTATTGATAGACATTTAAACTCAACAATTGAAAACAAAAAGGCATTTGTTGAAGCAATTCCAGATGGTAGAAGTATTTCATACAAGGATCTATCTATAGAAACAAATAAAATTATTGATCTACTTGCAAAATATAATATTCGAAGAGAAGAAAGAGTATTAATGTTGGTATTAGACCAAATCGAGTTTCCAGTAATTTTTTGGGGATGCCTCAAAGCTGGAGTTATTCCTGTCCCTGTAAATACTTTATTGTCAAAAGATATTGTTAATTCTATTTTAAATGATTGCAGAGCTAAAACTATTTTTATTTCAGAGGAAATTCAAAATTTAATTCCTAATCCGTCTGAAATTGATAATCCAATTGAGAATATATTTCTCATTAGTAAAGATAATAATATTAAAGAATTTAAACATTTTAAATCTGAGATGGATTTATGTGTTCCACAAGAACCACTTATAGTTTTAAAAGACGAGCCTGCCTTTTGGTTGTACTCCTCAGGCTCTACAGGAGAACCAAAAGGAGTTATTCATGTACATGGGAGTTTATTAGAAACTTATGAAACATACGCCTCAAAGATTTTAAATATAAAAGAAACAGATATAGTTTTTTCTGTAGCTAAACTTTTTTTTGCATATGGTTTAGGAAATGCGATGACTTTCCCTTTGGGAGTTGGAGCAACTACTGCCCTTTATCCATTAAGACCTACACCTGATAGTGTTAAGGAAGTAATGAAATTA
The DNA here is from genome assembly GCA_016777705.1 of Alphaproteobacteria bacterium. Classification (GTDB taxonomy): domain Bacteria; phylum Pseudomonadota; class Alphaproteobacteria; order Puniceispirillales; family Marisalimonadaceae; genus Marisalimonas. The sequence continues at coordinate 29,680 of JADHQW010000002.1, forward strand.
ATAAAACCTTCAATTTTATTTGCTGTGCCAACTATTTATGCAGCAATGATAGCTAGTTTAAAAAAAGAAGCTAATGTAAAATTTACAAATTTGAGACTTTGCGTGTCTGCAGGAGAGGCTCTTCCTTTTCAAATTGGAACTGATTGGAAAAAAATAACTGGAGTAGATATTTTAGATGGTGTTGGATCGACTGAAATGCTTCATATTTTTCTTTCAAACAAACCAGATGATATAATATATGGCACTTCAGGTAGTGCTGTTCCTGGATATGAATTAAGATTGGTTAATGAAAGTGGAACAGAGGTGTCTATTGGAGAAATTGGAGAATTGCTTGTTAAAGGTAAATCATCTGCAACGTGTTATTGGAATAAACTAATAAAATCAAGAAATACCTTTGAAGGAGAATGGACAAGAACTGGAGATAAATATGAAAAATTAGAAGACGAAAAGTATATTTATAGTGGTAGAACTGACGACATGTTTAAAGTCAGTGGAATATGGATATCACCATTTGAAGTTGAACAAGCATTAATATCTCATGAAATTGTCCTAGAAGCAGCCGTCGTTGCAAAACAAGATAAAGAAGGTTTAGATAAACCATGTGCATTTGTCATTTTAAATGAAAATGTCCCTAAATCAGGTAAAGAGGATATCTTAAAAGAGCATGTAAAAAACAAAATAGGTAAATGGAAATATCCTAGATGGATAAACTTTATTAACGAACTTCCTAAAACAGCTACAGGAAAAGTACAAAGGTTTAAGTTAAGAAAGTGAAACAAAGTAGTAATACAGAAATAAAATTTTTAGAAATTGATAGTAAAATAATTGAATATCAAGTTTTTGGTGATATATCCAATGACATTCCTGTATTAATTTTATTGCATGAAGGTCTTGGCTCAATTGCTATGTGGAGAAAAATACCAGAATTAATTCATCTTAAAACAAAACTAAATGTTTTTGTATATTCAAGGTTTGGTTATGGAAAATCATCAACTATTAAATTACCTAGACCTACAAATTATATGAGTATTGAAGCAGAGGAATATTTACCTAAAATCATTAAAAGTTTATCAATTAAAAATTATTTTTTAATTGGACATAGTGATGGAGGCACAATAGCCAGTATAGGGAGTAAATCAAAAAACATAGAACAATTGTTAGGCACAATTTTGATTGCCCCTCACTTTTTTGTGGAACAAGAAAGCATTAATGCCATTGAAGATATTTCTTATCAATATAAATATAAAAACTTAAAATCAAAATTAGAACGTTTTCATAATGATGTTGATAATGCTTTTTGGGGTTGGAGTAATGTCTGGTTAAGCCCCGATTTCAAAAATTGGAACATTTTAAAGTATTTACCTCAAATAAAAACTCCAATTTTGGCTTTGCAGGGAACAAACGATCCTTATGGAACGATAAACCAAATAAATATTTTAGAACAAAAAGTTCGTGGTCCGTTTGATAAAGTTGTAATTAAAGACTGTGGACATAACCCCTTTACTGAATATACAGATAAAACAATCGAGCATATTAATGCTTTTATTAAAAAAATTATATAGTCTTTAATATTAAAATACTTATACAATTATATTATTAAAAATAAACTTGAGGTAAGAATGCGTCCAAATATAAATTTTGATACAAACCCTTCTATTTATAAACATTGGCAATTAATAGTTGAAAATACAAAAGCATTTTTAATAATGAAAGTTGATGAAGATGCAGGTTTTTTTGATGGATATAAATTAAAGTTAAACAGCTATGATATTGGTGTTGATATAGAGTTAGCAGATGCTGTTCAAAGGTTAAGGTTTGAATATCCAAATGTAAATTCTGTAATTATAAAGTCAGGAAATGAGAAAGCATTTTGTGCAGGTGCCAATATCAAAATGTTAGCGTCTTCAGATCATGCGCATAAAGTTAACTTTTGTAAGTTCACAAATGAAACTAGAAACTTTTTAGAAAATTCATCAAAAGAGTCTAATCAACTATTTATTTGTTTAGTTGAAGGGGTATGTGCTGGTGGTGGATATGAGCTTGCGCTTGCATGTGATCATATTATTTTGATGGATGACGGTTCCTCAAGTATATCATTGCCTGAAGTTCCACTCCTTGCTGTTCTTCCTGGAACAGGAGGTTTGACAAGACTTACAGATAAAAGAAAGATAAGAAGAGACCTTGCTGATGTGTTTTGTACTATGGAAGAAGGTGTTAAAGCCAAAAAAGCTTTTGAATGGCGTCTAGTAGATACAATTTTAAAAAAAACTACATTAAATGATGATCTACAAGCATTAATAGAAGAAAAGTCTATTAAAAAACCTAGTATGGATAATTTAACTGGTATTAAACTAAATAATATAAAAAAAAATATATTAAATGAAAATGAGATTAAATACTCTACTATATCTGTTAATATAGATAGAGATAAAAAATCTGTAACTATCACAATTCAGGCTCCTGTAGACAAAGCTCCGATAAACATTGAAGATATTTTGTCTCAAGGCGACGATGTTTGGCTTTTACGTTGTGCTCGTGAATTGGATGATGCTATTTTATATTTAAGGTTCAATGAATTAGAAATTGGAATTATTTTTTTTAAAACAAGAGGAGAAATAGGAAAGGTTCTTTCTTATGACAAGTTATTTGAAACTTTTGAAAATCATTGGTTTATAAAAGAGATTTCTTATTATTGGTCTCGAGTTTTTAAAAGAATTGATCTAACATCAAGAACTTTAACAACTTTAATAGAAGCTGGTTCATGTTATGCAGGTTTTCTTTGTGAATTAATTTTTTCTGCCGATAGAAGCTATATGGCTGAAGGTAAGTTTGAAGAACTTAATAATAAAGAAGCAAGTATTGTTTTATCTAATTCAAACTTTGGTAGATTTTTAATGTCAAATGATATGTCTAGATTAAACACTAGATTTATTGGATTACCTAATCAATTGCTTCTTACAAAACAAAACCAAAGTAAATATATTTTGGCAAAAGAAGCATATGAATTAGGTTTAATAACATTTATTTTTGACGACATAGATTGGGATGATGAAATAAGATTGTTTTTAGAAGAAAGAAGTAGTTTTTCTCCTGATTCTATGGTGGGCATGGAGGCAAATTTAAGGTTTCCGGGAAAAGAAACTATGGAAACAAAAATTTTTGGAAGGTTGACTGCGTGGCAAAACTGGATTTTTCAAAGACCAAGCGCAGTAGGAGAAGAAGGTGCTTTAAAAAAATATGGTACTGGAAACAAAGGAATGTATACTAAAGAAAGAACATAAGCGAGGTAAAAATGTTAAGTAGTCAAGTTGAATATGATACAATAATTCCTAACAATGTTAGTTTATCTTCAGATAGAAGAGTTCTTAAAGCTCTTGAAAAATGGCACCCTGGATATATTGACTGGTGGAAAGATCTTGGTCCAGTAGGATTTCAAGATATGTTAGTTTATTTAAGAACAGCAATTAATGTTGATAAAGATGGTTGGGCTACTTTTGATTACGTTAAAATGCCAGAATATAGATGGGGTATTTTACTAGCTCCTCAAAAAGAAGGAAGAACAATTCCATTTGGTGATCATATCGGCGAACCTGTGTGGCAAGAAGTTCCTGGTGAATACAGATCGATGCTAAGAAGATTAATTGTTATCCAAGGTGATACCGAACCTGCTTCAATTGAACAACAGCGATTTTTAGGAAGTACAGCACCATCCTTATATGATATGAGAAATTTATTTCAAGTAAATGTTGAGGAGGGAAGACATTTATGGGCAATGGTATATCTACTTCAAAAATATTTTGGATCTGATGGTAGAGAAGAAGCAAATGAGCTACTTAAGCGACAGTCTGGATCTGAAGATGCACCAAGAATGCTAGGAGCTTTTAATGAATCAACACCAGATTGGCTTTCATTTTTTATGTTTACAGCATTTACAGATAGAGACGGTAAAATGCAATTAGAAGCATTAGCTCAATCTGGGTTCGACCCTCTGTCAAGAACTTGTAGATTCATGCTTACAGAAGAAGCCCATCATATGTTTGTTGGAGAAAATGGTGTAAGAAGAGTCATAAAGAAAACTTGTGAAATGATGAATAAAGCTGGTATTTCAGATCCATTTGATATTGATAAGATAAGACAGTTAGGCGTAATTGATCTACCCACCATCCAAAAAAAAATTAATCTTCATTACTCTTTATCACTAGATCTATTTGGATCAGAAATTTCTACAAATGCTGCTAACACATATACAGCTGGTGTAAAAGGAAGATTTTGGGAAACAAAAATTAAAGATGATCATATTCTTAAAAATGATACCTATCCGATTTTAGAATTTGCTAATCAAAAAATAATTAACAAACAAGCTCCTGCCCTTTTATCACTAAATATGAGATTAAGAGACGACTATACTAAAGATACTGCAGTGAGTATAAAAAGATGGAATAGGACTATTGAAGAGGCAAAGATAAATTTTAACATTAAATTACCTTTTGAGGGTTTTAATAGAAAAATTGGTACTTTTATGAGCGCTCATATATCGCCATCAGGCGATGTTTTGACAGAGGAAAGTTGGAACAAAGAAAGTAATAAATATTTACCAACAAAAGATGATAATTTATTCATTGAGTCACTTATGACACCAGTATCTGAACCTGGAGTTTATGCAGATTGGATAGCGGCTCCAGATCTGGGAATTGACAATAAACCCGGTGACTTCGAATATGTGAAAATCCATGACGCTTGATCTTCACTTTTTTAAAAGATTATTTTAAACCAGATTGCTTTAAAGCTTTTCTTAAGTTATTTATTTCTTTTTCGCTGATTTTCATAAGCGGGGGACGAACAACAGCTTCCTTCATATGTCCAGTTAAAACTAATACTTCTTTCATCCTATTATGCATATCTAAAAATGGTGGTGAATAAAATGCCTGAGCCAAAGGAAATATTTGATCATTTATTTTTTGGGCTTCTTGTAAATCTTTCTTCTGAATTGCTCTGAATAAAGCAACTTGAAAGTTTGCTATCACACTACCTGCTCCAGACAAAAGACCTTTTGCACCCATAACAAGCGAAGACATTAACCAAGAACTATGAGTAGTTAGAACATTCACCGGATTAGATAAGTTTTGAAATGTTTTTATATGTTTTTCATGTAGCATAGGGTCATTTGACCAGTCTTTTATTGCCTTTATTGTAGGCACTATCTCAAATAATTTTAATAATGTTTCAAATGGATAAGTTAAGTTGCCAGAAGATGGATAATTAAAGCATATCAAGGGTAAATCTGTCACATCAGCAATTCTTTTAAAATGCTCAAGAGCCATTTCTGGCCTTAGATGCCCTCCCATAGACATACTTTGTGGAGGAAAACAGAGTAAAGCAGAAGCTCCATTTTCTTGAGACATTTTAGCAATTTTAGCTGCTTCTATACTACCATCTGCATATACACCATTTATTATTGGAATAATGTCGCCAATTTCATCAAGTGAAAAATTCAATATTCTTTTTTGTTCTTCAAAATTACATGCATGCACTTCAGATGAGTGTCCGTTAATGGTGAGAGCAGATATTCCGTCAGTTAAAGCACAAGTTTTTATGTGCTTTCTACTAGATTTTTCGTCAATTTGAAAATCTTTGTCAAAAGCTAACAATGTAGCTGGTATAACACCTTCTAATTTTATTTTATTTGAATGAGACATTTAAATCCCCATAAAAAATTTATTTTTATTTAATATAAAATACATTATCATTTAAAATAATTTTTTAAACATATTAAAATAAGAGATTAAAAAATGGTAATTATTGAAAGTCCATCAGAAATTAAAAAATTCATCGACAAACCATTAACTCCAAGTGAGTGGTATGACGTTACTCAAGATAAAATTAACAAATTTGCAGACTCAACATCAGATCACCAATGGATCCATATAGATGAAGAAAGAGCTAAAAAAGAAATGCCTGATGGAAAAACTATAGCACATGGTTATTTCATGGTATCTCTACTTCCAAAACTTGCAGCGCAAAATGCAGAAATCAGAAATACTTCTAGAACATTAAATTATGGTTCTGATAAAGTAAGATTTATTAATATGGTTAAGGTAGGTTCACAAGTTAGATTAAATAGAACTATTATATCGTGTGAGAAAATGAATAACGGTGGTTTTAGAGTAGTCAATAAATGCGAATTAGAAATTAAAGATGAAGATAAACCAGCTTTTATCGCTGAGACAATTTCTTTAGTTTTTCCTTGAAAAAAGCAAAAGGAACAAAAATGAAAGCTATTGTTTGTAATAATTTTGGACCCATCCAAGATATTGAATATAAAGAAGTAGATCAACCAAAACTTGACGATGATAGTGTAATTATAGATGTAAAATCTGTTGGTGTAAATTTTCCTGACGGCCTATTAGTTCAAGGAAAATATCAGTTAAAACCTGAAACACCCTTTATACCTGGAATGGAAGTTTCAGGTGAAATAATGAAAACAGGTCAGCACGTATCAAATTTTAAAATTGGTGATAGAGTGACTGCATTATCACAATTAAACGGGTATGCTGAACAAACTGCAGTTAAAGAGAGTTCTGTATTCAAAATACCTGAAAACATGTCATTTGATGATTCATGCGCTTTATTATGTGCATATGGTACTTCCCATTATGCTCTAAAACAAAGAGGCAGACTTCAGAAAGGAGAATTACTTGTAGTTTTAGGAGCGTCTGGTTCTACCGGATTAGCCGCAATACAAATTGGCAAAATTATGGGCGCTAAAGTGATTGCTGTAGCGTCTAATGATGAAAAACAAAAAATAGCTAAAGACAATGGAGCAGATATATCTATTGGATACGATAATTTAAAAGAAGAGTTGAAAACTATTTCAGATGGTAAAGGTGTTGATGTTATATTTGATCCTGTAGGAGGAGATATTTTTGAAACTGTAGCAAGAACTATGGCTAGAAACGGTAGGCTATTAGTCATTGGGTTTGCTTCAGGTACTATCCCAAAATTAGCGGTTAACTTAGCTCTTGTTAAAGAATTTAGTGTTGTAGGTGTTTTTTGGGGTGCTTTTACCAGAGGAGAACCTGAAAGGTACAAAGAAAATATGATTGAGCTTTTTCATTGGTATGAAAATAAATTAATTAAACCTCTTGTAGAAGAAAAATTTCCTTTGTCAGAAGCTAGTATGGTTTTAGAAAAAATTCTTTCCCGAGGAGCCAAAGGTAAAATAATATTAAAGCCATAATCATGTATAATTAATTTATTTAAATTATGATTCTATTATTCCTTTTTTAGAAACATTCCAAAAAAATGGGAAATAAAAAACAAAACTGCACTAACTACTACTATTGATGGTCCGGATGGCGCATCAATTTCTACTGATAGATAAATACCTAAAATTACTGATATAATTCCCAATAGGGTTGCAACAATAGCCATCATTTCTGGAGAATTTACCAACCTCCTAGATGTTGCCGCAGGTATTATCAACATTGCTGTTATCAAAAGTAATCCAATAATTTGAATTGATACTGCAACAACGATTGTAAGAATTGAAGTTAAAAGTAGATTTATAAACAAAGGGTTTACCCCTTCAGCTTTTGCCAGATCCTCATCGATAGTGACTAAAAGTAATGATGACCAATTTAAACAAATAATTATTACTACAAATAATACTGCTAAATACATACCCCAGAGATCATTCTGTGTTACAGCTAGAATATCACCAAACAAGAAAGCATGAACGTCGATTTTAATTCTATTCATTGAAATAACTATAATACCAATTGAAAGAGCTAGATGAGCCAATACACCTAATAAAGTATCAGAGGATAAAAGTTTACTTTGTTGTAACCATAAAAATAGAATACCAAACAATAAACATGTAAACACTATACCTAAATTAATGCCTACACCCATTAAAATACCTAATCCTACTCCAAGCAAAGAGCTGTGCGCTATTGATTCACCATAATAAGACATTCTTCTCCATACAACGAAACAACCTACTAGGCCTGATATCATAGCAACTGCCAACCCTGCTAAAATACCTCTAAGAATAAAAGGATCAGTTATTTTCTTCTCCAATGATAAAATTCTGATTATTATGATTATGTCTACTATCAGAGTGTTGGTAGACAGCCATCATGTTTGCCATATCTTTTCCAAACATTGAAATAAATTCTGGATCTTTTGTAATTTGCTGAGGTTTACCTGAACAACATATGTGATTAGAAAGACATAGTACCCTCTTGGTAGAAACCATAACTAGATGTAAATCATGAGATACCATCAAAATACTAAGGTTTCTTTTTTTATAAATGGACTGTAAAAGTTTATAGAAATTCATTTGACCTGAAATATCTAAATTTTGAGCTGGTTCGTCCAAAATAAGTAAGTCTGGATTATTTAATAGACTTCTAGCCAACAAAACTCTTTGCATTTCACCACCAGATAAAATTGATAATTGTTTATCAATGATTTTATCAATCTGTGTTTCTAAGATAACTTGTTGAAATGAGATTTTATCAAATTTTTTTCTAACTGTTATGAAGCTTTTAACATTTATAGGTATTGTATTTATAACTTTGATACTTTGAGGCATATAGCCTATTTTTAAGCCTTCCTTTTTATTAATTTCTCCAAATTCAGGTTTATAAAAGCCCATAAGACATTTTAAAAGCATCGTCTTACCAGCACCGTTAGGGCCAATTATAGAAACAAAATCATTTTTATTAATCTGAATATCAATATTTTTTAAAATAGATTTTTGATTCTTAATTACGCTAATGTTTTTAGCAGATATGAGTGCATTTATTGATTTCATTTTTGAATACAATCATTGCAATGACCTTCAATTTCTAAAGTAGTGTTACTTACTATGAAATCTCTTTTGTTGGCAGATTTAAAAATATTTTCAGTTAAATTTTTATCACAACATTCTTTATAAATATTACATATTTTACAAATAAGAAAATAACATTCCTTATGAACTTTAGGGTGAAAACAACCAACATATGAATTAATAGAATTTAATTTATGTATGAAACCATTCTCTATTAAAAAATCTATCGCTCTATATATTGTAGGTGGATGAGCTCTTTTTCCTGTAACTTCAGTAAAAACATCTAAAATTTCATAAGCTTTTATCGGTTTCTTATACTTTATAATTATTTCAAATATTTTTTGACGTATTTCTGTAAA